>JBEATV010000008.1:0-22084 GCA_041161815.1 Actinomycetota bacterium
TGGCGAAGATGCAACAACAGCAACTGGCTCCGTTAACAACGGTGTTTCAGATGTTCCTTCAGTTCTCCTTGTACCAGTTTCAATCACCAAGGAAAACGTTGCTGATGTAATTGCAGATGGCTTCCAGACACGTGAAGCGGTTTGCGAAGGCATCGAAGACCTCTGCACGGCTAACGGAATCTAATAAGGCTCTGTTAGGCAGAATAAGTAAGTAGAAGTACTGGTTCAGCCCGGGTATGAAAATACTCGGGCTGAATTATTAATCTCTGGAATTTCATCAAGTCACTCATCAGTAAAAGATTTCCCAATTAGATATAGCTCAACAAGACGAGAGGAATGACGATGGCCTCACCAATTCTCTCGCTACGCCAAGTGAATAAGTCTTTCGGTCCAGTACATGTACTCAAAGATGTTAACTTCGATGCGTATGCGGGAAAAGTTACAGCGCTGGTTGGCGATAACGGTGCAGGTAAGAGCACTCTCATCAAATGTATTGCTGGTATCTATACGCCTGAAACGGGCGAATTCATTTTCGAAGGAAATAAAGTTTCAATTGCAGGCCCGCGCGATGCGACTGCGCTCGGAATCGAGATCGTGTATCAGGATCTCGCACTCTGTGACAATTTAGATATTGTCCATAATATGTTTTTAGGCCGCGAAGAAAAGAGCGGCATCACACTCAATGAATCAACGATGGAGTCGATGGCAAAGAAGACTCTCGATGGTCTGAGTGTTCGCACTGTGAAGTCAATCCGTCAGAAAGTTGCATCGTTGAGCGGTGGTCAGCGCCAGACTGTTGCGATTGCGCGTGCGGTTCTCTGGAATAGCAAAGTAGTGATTCTCGACGAACCGACTGCAGCTCTTGGTGTAGCGCAGACTGAACAGGTTCTTAAGTTGGTCCGACAACTCGCAGATAACGGTCTGGCCGTCATTGTCATCAGCCACAACCTCAACGATGTCTTCCAGGTCGCAGATAACATCGCTGCGATGTATCTCGGAACAATGGCAGCGCAGGTTGAGAAAACTTCGGTTAATCAGAACGATGTCGTTCGCCTCATCACAACTGGCAGTTCAGATGCGATCTCAGGAGCAAAGAAATGAGCGAGCAAGTAACAATCGAGAAGTCGCTGCAAGATTGGTGGAGCCGCGTTAAAGCAGGTCAGGTCGGGGCCCTACCTGCGATTCTTGGTCTCCTAGTTCTCTGCATTGTCTTTGGTTCCATGAGCTCGGTCTTCTTGACTCCAGGAAACTTCGCAAATCTTCTTACTCAGGCTGCTGCAGTCACTGTTATTGCGATGGGCTTGGTCTTCGTCCTTCTATTGGGAGAAATCGATCTCTCGGCTGGCTACGCAGCCGGTGTGTGTGGCGCGATCTTGGTCATCATGATTACCGAGATGGATTACGCCTGGTACGTGGCATTTCCTATCAGCATTCTTGCCGGCATTATTTTGGGCGGTGGAATTGGTTACTTGGTGGCGCAACTCAAAATTCCTTCATTCGTTGTAACGCTTGCAACTTTCTTAGCTTTCCAAGGTCTCTTGCTATTGCTCGTGGGTGAAGGCGGAACAATTCGTATTGAAGATCCAGTGATACTTGCAGTCGAGAATAAGAATCTCACTGTCACAAATAGTTGGATCTTCTTCTTCATTACTGCCGGCGCATACGTTCTCTCTGGACTCTGGAAATTCTCTAAGCGTCGTCGCGCGGGATTAGTAGATAGCCTGTTCAAATTCTGGCTGCTAAAGACCTTAATACTTGTCATTATTGGGGTGGCTGCAACCGCCGCACTTACTGTTGAGCGCAGCAACAATCCAGATCTCGTCAGCTTGCGTGGAATTCCCTATGTGGTGCCGGTAATTCTCGTACTCCTTGTTGGTGCGACCTTCGTTCTCTCCCGCACTTCATATGGCCTGCATCTTTATGCGGTCGGCGGCAATGCAGAAGCTGCGCGTCGTGCAGGTATCAATGTGAAGATGGTTCGTATTACTGCCTTCATGATCTGCTCTGGTTTTGCAGCCGTAGCCGGAATGATTTTTGTGTCTCGCGCGAATTCAATTTCACCTACAACTGGTGGAAGTTCAACGCTCCTCTATGCCGTTGGCGCTGCAGTTATCGGCGGAACCAGCCTCTTTGGCGGAAAAGGAAAAGTGAGCGATGCGATCTTGGGTGGCCTCGTTGTTGCAGTCATCGATAACGGCATGGCGCTGTTGGGATATCCCGCTGGAATCAAGTTCATGGTGACAGGTGCCGTCCTTCTCATCTCAGCCACCATTGATGCGGTCTCGCGGCGTGGAGCAACCTCCAGCTAGAAGATCACGCGCGTTTTTTCTGGAGCGACTTTGTGGGTATTCTTCGCATCCACAACTCGCGGGAGTGGTGAAATGGCAGACACGCAGGTCTTAGGAACCTGTGCTTCGGCGTGTGGGTTCAAGTCCCACCTCCCGCACCAAGATTTTTTGTTAGGCGCAAACTTCCATGAATGACTCAATCTCGCTTCGTCCCCTAAGAACAGATGATGCAGAATGGATCTTTGAAGCCTGCCAAGATTTAGAAATTCAAAAGTGGACTCAGATTCCTCGTCCATACACTCGAGAACATGCTGCTGATTTTGTGATGACACTTGCCGGTGATGTTGAAGTCTGGGTGGTTGAAAACCAGTCCACGGGGCAAGCATTGGGCGTAGTGGGAATTCATTCCATCAACCCGATCACACGAGTCGCTGACATCGGTTATTGGATGTCGCACCAAGGTCGAGGTCAAGGTGCAATGAAAAAAGCGATCGCACTGCTGCTGGAGAAGCTGCAAGACAACCCAGATGTTGCATATGTTGAAGCGACAATTGCTGAAGAGAATCTCGCTTCGCGTAAGACCGCAGAATCAGTTGGATTCATACTTTTAGGCGCGGCTGACAAAGGTTGTAACTGTGGTGGAGAAATTGTGAGCGCCGTGCTTTATCAATATGCGCTCAAAGCTTCGCCGCTGCAAAACCTTTCTCTAAATCCGCGATGATGTCGGAGATGTCTTCGATTCCAATGCTGAGTCGAACCATCCCCGGAGTGATTCCCGCACCACGCAAGCCCTCTTCGCCAAGTTGCGAGTGAGTAGTCGAGGCTGGATGGATAACAAGCGAGCGCACATCACCGATGTTGGCAACGTGGCTAAACATGGAGAGCCCCTCGACAAATTTCTTTCCAGCTTCGAGTCCGCCTTTGATATCAAAAGCCATCACCGCACCTGCACCGCGCGCTGCGTACTTACGAGCATTAGCGTTCCAAGGAGATGTTGGCAGACCCGAATAACTAACTGAGGCCACTTGATCATGTTTGGCCAGCCACTCGGCGACTGCTTGAGCATTTTTCAAATGTCTCTCCATGCGCATGCTGAGTGTTTCAAGTCCTTGGGCCAAGAGCCATGCATTAAATGGGGAGACGCTGGGACCCATATCTCGAAGTAATTGCAATCTGCACTTGAAGATGAAGGCTACATTTCCGAAAGCAGAGTTTTTGCCGAGGGTATCGGCATAAACCATGTTGTTGTAGCTCGGGTCTGGCTGATTGAAACCAGGAAACTTCTCTGGATTCTTGGCAAAGTCAAAATTTCCAGAATCAACGATGGCGCCGACCATTGCGCTGCCATGTCCCGATAAGAACTTAGTGGCGGAGTGGGTGACGATATCTGCGCCGTAATCGAATGGACGGGTTACATAGGGAGTAGCGATCGTGTTATCAACGATCCAGGGCACTCCAACTTCATGAGCAACTCCGGCAATCTTCTCTATATCAAGGGCTACACCTAATGGATTTGAAAGCCCTTCTCCAAAGAAAGCTTTGGTATTGGGTCGAACAGCGCGACGCCATGAATCCATATCGCTGGCATCGTCTACAAATGTGAATTGAATTCCGAACTTCGGCAAGGTGTATTTGAAAAGGTTATAAGTTCCACCATAGACATAGGGACTTGCAACAACGTGGTCCCCTGCCTCTGCTACGTTCATAATCGCAAGAGTCGTAGCCGCCATGCCAGATGAGACCAGAAGAGAGGCGATGCCATTTTCTAGGATTGAGATTCTTTTCTCGACTGCGTCCTGAGTTGGATTATTAATTCGCGTGTATACATTCCCTGCTTCAGCAATTCCAAAGAGGTTGGCCGCATGCTGTGTATCCCGAAATTGATATGCAGTCGTCTGGTAAATCGGAAGAGATCGCGAACCCGTAGTTGGATCTGGGGTCTGTCCAGAATGAATTTGTTGTGTATCAAATGACCAGTCTTGATTTTCTGACATACCCGACCTCTTCATTGAAGTTTTGAGTCGAACCACGTTCGTAAAGAACCGGCTCGACTGCACAATTCTGTGCAGTTGCGGTGAGAGTAGTAGAAAATCGACCAAATTTGTGGAGTGCGCCATAAAGAATCACTAAATTCTTGATCGCTTTTTTCCTGGGGCAGGGTTACATTAGAGGCATGACAACGACGTCATCGCGCCCTTCCGCGCACGGAAATTCTTCGTCAACTGACTCACCCCTCGCAACCGCTCTCTCTCAACTCAGACGAGCTATCGATCAACTTCAACTTTCAGAGAATGATTGGAACACCCTCTCAACACCACGTCGCATCCTGGAAGTAGCCGTCCCACTGCGCAGGGATGACGGCCGAGTTGAGATGTACAAGGGTTATCGCGTTCAGTATTCAACAACGCGAGGACCTTCCAAAGGCGGAGTGCGCTTCCATCAAGATATCGATTTGGATGAAACCGTCGCGCTAGCGATGCTCATGACGTGGAAGTGCGCGCTAGCAAATCTTCCTTACGGAGGCGCCAAAGGTGGAGTCGCAGTAAATCCCAAGACTCTCTCGCTCACCGAAAATGAGAGGCTCACTCGTCGTTATACATCAGAGATTCTCCCCATCATCGGCCCGGAACGAGATATCCCGGCTCCCGATGTCGGCACTGATGAAAGAAATATGGCATGGATGATGGATACCTATTCGGTTAATGCCGGCTTCTCTGTTCCTGGGGTTGTTACCGGAAAACCAATCGTTCTCGGTGGATCGCTGGGACGAACTTCTGCAACTGGAGATGGTGTGGCAATCTCGGTGCGAGAAGCGCTCAAGCTTCGCGGAATCAATCCTCAGGGTGCAACTGTTGCAATTCAAGGTTTTGGAAAAGTGGGATATTGGGCAGCAGTTGCATTGGAAGAGATGGGTCTGAAAGTTGTTGCTGTCAGCGATGTCAACGGAGGTGTCACAGGATTCAAGAGCGTTGCTGATGTGCATGCCTTTGTGGACAAGAATGGAACCGTAGTGGGAATGCCAGGTACTGATCGGATTACCAATACCGAACTTCTTCACCTCCCTGTTGATGTGTTGGTTCCTGCAGCTCTTGCGGACTCGATTACTGAAGCTAGCGCTTCTGGAATCCGAGCGAAGATTGTGGTGGAAGGTGCAAATGCGCCAACAACGCCGGGTGGCGATGCAATCATGAACGATAAGGGAATATTGGTTGTCCCAGATATTTTGGCGAACTCTGGCGGCGTTATCGTTTCGTACTTTGAATGGGTGCAAGATAAACAGAATTACTTCTGGAGCGCTGATGAAGTCAAAGAGAATCTCAATTCAATTTTGATGCGCGCCATTAATGACGTTGCCGAGAATGCATCAGGCAAGAAGGTCACCTGGCGTGAAGCCGCCAACATGATCGGGGTTAGCAGGGTTGCTCAAGCCCACCGCCTGCGCGGGCTCTATCCATAGATCAGGCTCACTCACCCCACTTTCCACCTGCTCTATTTTCAACCTACTCTGACTCGTGGGAAGATTCACGCCCCTTCACCGCGCCTTTGAGCACACCTTCACATGGTGTATCAGAGAGTGCACGAAGTTAGAGCGAGCATTTGAAATGAGGAGTTAGAACGTGGCGGATAAGAAATTTTTATCGTGGGTTGGTTTCAAAGGCGAGGATGAGAGCGCCAACAAACCAAATCTTGCTGTTGGTTCCGCATCGCTCGAGCGAATCCGTGAACTTGAATCTCAAATCAATGATCTCCGCTCGCGACGTGACATCACATCGCTCTCTAAAGAAGAATTTGAAATCCTTGCAACTGAAACTGCGATGTCAATCATCCGTACCGCTCAGCAGCGCGAGTCAAAAGCAAATACCAGCGCCGAGCGAGTTTTAAGTGAGAGCAAAAAACAAGCGACTTCAACAATCGAGTTGGCAGAAGCAAAGGCGAAGTCAGCGCTGGCTCAAGCAGAGTCACGCGGCCGCAAATACATCGAAGCAGCAGAAAGTGATGCTGCATCAATTCTCTCCAACGCAGAATCAGAAGCGGAAGATCTGCTTAATACAAAGAAGCGTGAAGGAAGCACGATCACTTCAAATGCGAAGCGTGAAGCAGAGCGACTAGTTCTGACCGCAACAACAGAGGTTTCTGAGTATAGAAATTGGTTAGCTGGAGTTATCTCAGAAGCTGAACGTCTATATCGAATTCAGACGCAATCATTGGATGCGGCCGAAAGTGCAATCTCTCAGTCTCGTCAGCGTCTCGAGAGCGCATTCAACCGTCTTGCAGAACTACAGAAGCAGGTTGTCTCTGCAATTCAGCCTGACGGAACACCAACCGGAGATTCCAGGGTTTCACATCGAATTGCTCAAGCTCAATCTCAAAACTCTGGCTCAAAAGGTGAGAGTTCTCCCCTTCAGAAAAAGAAGAGCACAAGTTCTGCCCTGAAAAGTGGCGGCAAAGCAGCCAAAAGCAACGGGCAGAAAAAAGCAAAGTCCACAGCTAAAAGATCTCGGTGATGTCCAGCTCCAGTAGCCGCTACATCCACTCTGTCGATGGCCTTCGGGCAGTCGCTGTACTTGCAGTTCTTCTCTATCACCTCGGCATAGATTGGATACCCGGAGGATTTCTTGGCGTTGATCTCTTCTTCGTCATCTCGGGTTATGTCATTACTGGTTTAATCCTTGATTCCATCGCGCGCTCTGGAACCCTTGATTTGCGCGCCTTCTATCTCAGTCGCATACGTCGTTTGTTGCCCGCACTTGTTGCGATGTTGGTCTTCACTACGCTGTTCATCGGCGTCTATGCGCCAGAAACTGTACGCCGTTTTGTATCCGATATTCCATATGTGCTGACGGGATCAATGAACTGGGCTCTAGTTGCGCGTGAACAGGATTATTTCGAGAGCATCGGCCGTCCACCTCTACTGCAACATACATGGTCGCTGGCAGTTGAGGCTCAGTTCTATTTCATCTGGCCGCTAGTACTGCTCTTTATCTTGAAATACTTTGGAAAGAAAAACATCTCGTTTGCAGCCTTAGCAATCGCCATCGCTTCAGGGGTTGCGCTATTTGCTTACTCCATCCGGATTGACACTCAAGAATCAGCAATCAGCCATGTGTACTTTGGTACTGATACTCACTCCATTGGGCTATTTCTTGGCTCTGCTCTAGCCGTCAGTTGGCAGCCACAGAATCTGACCCGAGAGATTTCAAAGCGTGCACAAGACTTTATCGATTTGATTGGTGTTTTTGGATTCCTAGGATTACTCAGCACATTCCTCTTCATCAATGAGAGCGACCCTACGCTCTATCGCATTGCATTCCCGCTCTCTGCGCTCTTTGGATGCGCCACGTTGATCTCGGTTGTGCACCCAGCATCTCGTTTCGCTCCAATACTGAGTACTCGCCCCTTGATCTGGATTGGCGAGCGCTCCTATGGCATTTATCTATGGCATTGGATTGTCTTCCAATTAACTCGACCTTCCATTGATCTTGTCGGTGATGATTGGGCTCTATATGCACTGCGTGTGCTGATTGTTTTTGCATTGGCAGATATTTCGTTGCGTTATATCGAGGTTCCAGTTCGCCGCGGGTACTTCGAACTCTGGTTCCGCGGAATGAAGTACCGCACTAAAGCCGTCCGTCTCCGCCAGAAAATCTCCACTGTTGCAGCCGTTCTACTCACCTTTGCTGCAACATCCTTAGTGTCGATTGATGCAATGGATAGAGCAGATCAAATTGCAGCGCAAGAGAAGTTAGCGGCAGAACAAGCAAATGAGGGTGGCATAGACCAAGTCATCACAGATGCGCAGACTCCGGGATTGTGGGTCACTGGAGATTCAGTAATCCTAGGAATCAGAAATGTTCTTGCGCAATATGAGCGCATCGAGCTGATAAATGCCCGCGTGGGACGTCAGATTAGTGAGCTCATCGAAGTGACTCGCACTGACCAACAATTTGTCGGCGATTCTCCTGTGGTACTCAATCTAGGAAACAACAATCGCCTTGTTGAATCTGAGATTGTAGAGTTGATGGAGATTGTGAAGGCACAACCAAAGATCATCGTGGTCAATACCGCAGTTCCACGTTCGTGGAAAGACTTAAATAATCAACTTATTCGAGAAGTTACGTCGCGCTACCCCAACACAATCTTGGTGGACTGGGATCAGATCTCATCAAATCATCCAGAATATTTCGCAACTGATGGCGTGCATCTCAACCCGCCAGGCGTCAATGCTTATGTATCAGCTATCCGAGAGGTGCTGAATAAATAAAAAACCGCCCCAGCAATCGAGGCGGTTTTTTCAGAGTTTTTACTGTGTTATTGGAACTTTCCTTTGAGCGAGAATTTCTTGGCATCGACCTTTGTTCCATCTGAATAAACAGATTGGAGCAAGAACTGTGTGCCGCCTTCGTCGCCTACCTTGGCAATCTCAAATGAGAGTTGATCCGCAGAGACTGTCGTAACTTCCGTGAAATCAACTGCGTTGTACGACACTGAAATCGCATAGCCCGTCAGGCCTTCTGTGGCTGCAGGCGCTTTCCAACGAAGCGTGACGCCACCGTTGGCATTTGCGATTGCAACGAAACTCAATGGAGCTTCATACGCACCGAGTGCAGGTTCTTCTGTTTCGCTCTCGGATGGTTCTGCGGTTGGTTCCTCAGAAACTGACTCAGATGCGGTCGGAGCAGGTGTTGCACCCTCATCATCAGAAGAGTTATTCATTGCAAAGATTGCAAGGAGCACGACGCCTGCGATGACGAGGAAGAAAATTCCACTTGGGCTCTTCTTCTGGGCTGCAGCAGGAGCTGGAGTCGGTTTTGCTGGTGAAGGTGTGCTCGTGACTGTTGAGGTGTTACGAGTTGGGACCGGTGGAATAACAATCTTTGAAGCATCTACCTTTGTGGAAGATTTCTTAGCGGCAACTCTCTTGGCAGCTGCTTTCTTAATAGGACGCTTAGTGGACTTAGTGGCCGCCTTCTTGGCTGGCTTACGTGCAGATTTCGCAGCCGACTTCTTTGCTACTTTCTTTACTGACTTCTTCGCCGACTTCTTGGCTGCTTTGCTAGCAGGACGCTTTGCTGCTGCCTTTTTGATAGGGCGCTTAGCAGAGGCTTTCTTCTTTGCCGCCACAACTTCTCCTTCTACTTGTTTAACCAGAGTTGATTAATCCGACTTGATCAATTCAACGCTGTTCTTATTTCACTAAAGAGAAGCCTACCTGCGGCATCTCCAAAGTATTGGCTTTTAGGCGCCAATAAATGGTGCGATTTTTGGGGCAATTTCTCGTAGCGCCTTGCCGCGATGACTGATTGCGTCCTTCTCTTCGGGGCTCATTTCTGCTGTGGTGATGGAGAATCCAACTGGTTGAAAGATTGGGTCATATCCAAATCCCTGATTCCCAACAGGGATGCGACGCACCTGCCCTTCCACCTCAGCTCTCACTGTCATCGAGCGTCCGTCTGGGAGAGCCAATGCGATAACGCAGACGAATTGTGCACCTCTGTCAGCGTCAGCAGTGTTCTCGAGTTCTTGGAGGACCTTGGAGAGATTCGCTTCATCATCACCATGTACTCCAGCCCAGCGCGCCGAATACACACCCGGCGAACCTCCCAACGCATCGATGGCGATTCCGCTGTCATCTGCCAGAGCGGGCAAACCTGTCTGGCGAGCAATCGTCTCTGCCTTCAGCAAAGCATTCGCTTCGAATGTATCGCCGGTTTCTTCCACATCATCAAGATTGAATTCCGCGACCGAACGAAGTTTTATCTGGGGAGCATGAGTGCTGAGTAATCGCTCAACCTCCAGAATTTTTCCAGCGTTACGAGTTGCGAGAACGAGTTGAGTCACAGTTTTATTGCTCTGCGCTTCTTTGAGGTTTCTTACTTCAGGCTTTGAGTAAGCGCTTGTTGCTGCATCTGGGCCAACTCTTGGCATCCACGGGCCCCAAGATCGAGAAGTTGATTTAAGAGATTGCGATCGAATGGCTGGCCTTCTGCGGTCCCTTGAACTTCGACAAACTTGCCATCGCTGGTGCACACAATATTCATATCGGTTTCAGCAGAGACGTCTTCTTCGTAACAGAGATCAATCATCGGTGTTCCGCCAATGATGCCAACGCTAACTGCAGCGACAGATTGTTGTAACGGAGAAGCTCCGGTGATGTGGCCCTTGTTTTGAGCCCACGTAATCGCATCGCTGAGGGCAACATATGCGCCCGTTATAGCAGCAGTGCGCGTTCCACCGTCTGCCTGCAGGACATCACAATCAAGGACGATGGTGTTCTCCCCTAAAGCTTTCATATCGACGATTGAACGAAGCGAGCGACCGATCAAGCGTGAAATCTCTTGAGTTCGACCGCCGAGTTTGCCTTTGACGCTTTCGCGATCAGAACGAGTATGAGTTGAACGCGGCAACATCGAATACTCAGATGTCACCCAACCTTTGCCGGAACCAACAAGCCAGCGAGGTACTCCCGGCGTAAATGATGCAACGCAGAGAACGCGAGTATTTCCGAATGAGACAAGGACTGAGCCTTCAGCTTGATTGAGCCAGCCACGTTGAAAAGTGATGGGGCGTAATTGATCGGCGCTTCTTCCATCGATGCGCTTATTTGTTTCAGCCACGGTTACGCTCTCCAATTCTCGTTGGTTTGATAATCAGATCTTCCCTTTGACGAAATTAACTTCTGGACCAAGGAAGCGTCGCGCCAAGTGCGCAAAGGTATCGGGGTCACCGCTAGAAATGAATTGATGGTTTGGTGGAGTCGTCTCGTTGCGCAAGAGATTTTTCTCAATCAGCACTCGATAAAGATCCTTTGCTGTCTCTTCAGCGCTAGAGACCAGAGTTACTTCGTTGCCCATGACGTATGAGATAACACCGGTAAGAAGTGGGTAATGAGTGCAGCCCAATACAAGAGTGTCGACGCCTGCGCCTTTAAGTGGCGCAAAATACTGCTCGGCCTTTGCAGTGAGAGCTGCGCCCGAGGTTTCACCTCGTTCAACGAAGCTGACGAATTCTGGGCAGGCGACTGTGGTGAGGTTGAGTTGAGGGGCAGCCGCAAAAGCATCGTTGTAAGCCTGTGAATCGATGGTGGTCTGGGTTCCAATCACGCCAACTTTGCCGCTCTTGGTTGCCGACACTGCGCGCCGCACAGCGGGCTGAATTACTTCAATAACAGGAATGGAATACCTCTCGCGGGCATCACGGAGCATCGCAGCGCTTGCGGTGTTGCATGCAATGACAATCGCCTTAACTCCCGCCGATACAAGTGAGTCCATGATCTCAAGTGCAAAGGAGCGCACCTGGGCCAATGGCCGCGGACCATAAGGACCACGAGCGGTATCGCCGAAATAGATGATCGATTCGTTGGGAAGTTGATCGATGATTGCGCGAGCGACTGTGAGCCCACCAAGGCCAGAGTCGAAAATTCCGATGGGTGCGCCGCTGCCAGGCGTAGAAGACTGCGCTCCGGCCTGCGCGGTTGGGTGGGAATCCGACATGTTGAGAAGTCTAAAGGTCGTGCACGAGACCCACGTTGAGCTCCCGATGAACTCGAGGTAGTCGCTACATGAGCGCACGTGACATTAGATGGAAGTTCGGTTCTACTCGGTTGGAGAGCGTGGACATGTCCGATTTGCCCCGATAAGAGAGGAAAAAAGATAACAATTCTTAAGAAATGCCGTGATTTCTGCTTGAACAACTCATGAGTAGGTAGGACCCTTTTACCTAATCGCGTTGAACGAGGCTTCATATGGGCCTACGAACAATGCGGTCGCTCGGCCCTAATTGAGTCGAGCAAACCGGATCGCTTGGTGAAGATCAAGCGAAACTAATTGCCCACGGAGGCTAATTTGATTCAGTTAACAGCTACTCAGTGGAGCGTTGTATATAACGTCCTCTCATTCGGACTTATCTCAATGCTTGCAACCACTGTTTACACATTAGTGTCACAGCAACGCGTTCTACCTAAGTACCGCAACGCGCTCGTTCTATCCTCGATGGTTACATTCATCGCTGGTTACCACTATCTCCGAATCTTTGATTCATACAAGCATGCAACGGCTGAAGGCACCTTCAACGTTACAACCGATGTCAATGCAAGCTCCCTAGCTTTCAACGAGGGATATCGCTACGTTGACTGGATCCTTACAGTTCCACTTCTTCTCGTTGAGGTTATTGCAGTTCTTGCTCTCGCGAAAGAAGCATCAAAGTCACTCATCACACGTTTGGTCCCAGCGTCAGCTGCGATGATCGCACTTGGATATCCTGGAGAAACTTCTTCAGACCAGGGCGAGAAGATCATGTGGGGCGTTCTCTCCACAATCCCATTCCTCTACATCCTTTATGTTCTCTTCGTAGAACTAGGTAAGTCGCTCGATCGTCAGCCTGAGGGAGTTGCAGCAACCATTGGTCGCCTACGTCTCCTCCTCATCGCTTCATGGGGCGTTTACCCAATCTCCTACCTCCTTCCAATCATCGATGCAGACGGAGCAGCTAGCTCTGGAGCATTCGTTGGACGCCAAGTTGGTTACACCATCGCTGACGTCGTTGCGAAGTGCGTATGGGGTCTAACAATTCTCAAGATCGCTCGCATGAAGTCCATTGCTGAAGGCATGAAGGACGATCACTAAGAAGTAATTCTTAGGAAGAATAGTTAGCAATAACTAGCTCTAGAAATCAGGGCCTGGGAAACCGGGCCCTGATTTTTTTATGACCTTAATCGAGGCACTCCAACAGTGATTGCTGGAGCCAACCAATCCAGGAATACACCGCATAGACAGCTTTCATGGGATCGCTCTCAGCCATCAACTCGTATTTCTTGCGGTACTGATCCTGTGTTGCCTCACCTTGAGTACCGTCGTTGAAGGCAGAGAGATCGTCGGCCACTTTCACTTCGGGGTTGGAACTTTGAGAGTTGCGGGCTGTGCGCTCGGTGCCGATATCTAGTCTGACAGCAAGCGCCAGACGCAGATCATTGAGTCCTCCGAGCCATGCCATGGCATCGGTCTCTGGGATGCTGATTTCGATTGTTGCTTTATCAAGCGGCGCATCAGCGCTCCACTCTTCATCCTGTGGCAGAAGCGATTCATAGATCAGGTGTGCATGTGCTTTCTTCTTCTCGCGTAAACCATGCTCGGTATATCGACGGAATTCGCCTGCCTCGCGCTCGTCATCGTAGGCATTGGGTAAAAGCCTTCGTAGAACAGGATCCTCGGGAGGAGCATCTGCGTTAGAGATTCCCACTAAATGCAGGAGTGGATCAACTTGGTGAAATTCGCCTTCACCTTCGCCCAATAGTTCGAGAAGTTGCTCGGTGAGATTAATTAGTACATGCGCCTCTTGAGAGGTAAAGACAATAGCTATCTCTCCATTTGTCGTTCTCTTAAAAGATGACATTAGAACTCATCATCTCGTTGAACTGTGGCCCATAGTCCATACTCATGAAGTCGCTGAACATCACGTTCCATCTCTTCTCTGGTTCCAGATGAAACGGTAGCGCGGCCTTCATTATGAACTTTCAACATCAACTCAGTTGCTTTCTCTCTTGAATAACCGAAGAGAACCATGAAGACATGAGTTACATACGGCATGAGATTAACTGGGTCATCCCAGACCACGCATACCCATGGGCGATCTGCACGTAGATCTAGATCGCTCTGCGATTCAGTCGCTGTTCCCAGTGCCATTTCCAGAATTTTCATCAGGGCCTTTACGTAGGCCGGCGTGAATTTCTTTACATGTTGGACAGATAGGAAATTTCTTGGGATCGCGCGAAGGAATCCAGCGTTTGCCACAGAGAGCAGTGACGGGCTTTCCAGATACAGCAGATTCAACAATCTTCTCTTTGCGGACGTAATGCGAAAATCTCTCGTGATCGCCTGAATCCAATTCTTCTTCTGAGCGGGTCTGGGTATCAGTCAGAGTGTCAGTATCAGCACTTAAGCCCTTACCCCGAGTGAAGAGTCCCATGTCAGCATCGCTCATGAGGCACATAATAAAGGCTGGGGCTTACGAGTGAAGCCGTAAGATATGCAGATGAAGGATCTATTGCGCACCGAAGATCTCTCGCGCGCAGATGTCGAACTCTTGCTTTCGACTGCCGCCGAGTTCGCGAAGAATCCGACCAAATCCTCAACCGCGCTAGCCAACAAGAGCGTAGCTATTTACATGTCTAAGCCTTCGACTCGTACTCGCCTGGCATCAGAAACTGCGGTCGCTCACCTTGGTGGAACTCCGATCTTCCTCCGTGGCGATGAATTACAGATTGGGCGCGGGGAGACTATCGCTGATACCGCGCGAGTCATCAGTCAATTCTGTAGCGCGCTTCTGGTGAGAACCTTTGCCCAATCTGAAGTTGATGAGCTGGGTGCAAACGCAACCATTCCTGTCATCAATGCCCTGACTGATTACGATCATCCAACACAAGTATTAGCAGATTGGCTCACTATTCGTGAGAATTTTGGTAGCGATATTGCTGGTCGTAAATTCGTTTACCTGGGCGATGGAAACAATGTCACGACCGCATGGTTAATGATGGGCGCAATCATGGGAGCGCATGTTGTTGCTGCTACCCCTGAAGGAAAGTGGGCGCCAGATACGAAGGCTGTCGAAGTTGCGCGCGCAATTGCTTCGCGCAGTGGCGGCACTATTGAAATTAGCAATGATCCTCGAGCGGCTGCTCAAGATGCATCCGTTATTTACACTGATGTGTGGATGTCCATGGGTGATCCAGAAGCCGAGAGAAAAGAGAAAGAACGCGTTCTCGCACCTTTTGCAGTAACGCAAGATCTCATGTCGCTGACTTCATCCGATTCAATTTTCATGCACTGCCTTCCAGCGCATCGTGGTGAGGAAGTCGAAGCAGCCGTCATTGATGGGCCGCGCTCGGTGATCTGGCGCGAAGCGTTTCACCGTCGCACCACAATTCAAGCCATCATCTATCACCTAGTTCGCGGTGAAATTGGTGGGGCTAACTAGCAGCCATCTGCCGTGAAGGCTAGGCTTACGAAATGCGCGTTGTAGTTCCTGCTGAAAGCAAAGCTGGCGAAAAGCGAGTTGCTCTCGTGCCAGACATCATCTCGAAACTCACTCGTGCGGGGCTTTCAGTCGCTATTCAATCGGGCGCCGGTGCGCATGCTGGCGCGACCGATGATTCATACCGCTCCTCGGGCGCTGAGGTATTTGGCGAATCTCAATTAACCTCTGAATTAGGCAGTGCCGATGTAGTTCTCTCCGTCCAACCATTGAGCACCAATGCTGCACAACAATTAAAGTCTGGTGCAATCACAATTTCATTTTTGTCCCCCACAACCTCTCACGATTCAATCGATGCACTCGCCAAAGTTGGCGCCACTGCATTTTCTCTTGAGGCTGTTCCTCGAATTTCTCGCGCCCAGTCGATGGATGCGCTGACATCACAAGCTCTCTGCGCTGGTTATCGCGCAGCTCTTGTGGCCGCAGAACTTTCACCGCGATTCTTCCCATTGTTGATGACAGCCGCCGGAACCGTTACACCTGCGAACGTTCTTATTCTTGGCGCGGGAGTTGCGGGTCTGCAAGCAATTGCGACTGCTCGACGCCTTGGCGCGGTGGTCTCGGCCTACGATGTTCGACCATCGTCTGCGGATGAAGTGAAGTCAATGGGCGCAACCTTTATTGAATTAGAACTCGAAGCGCTAGAAGGTGCAGGTGGTTATGCGCGCGAGATGACAGAAGAGCGCGCTGCTCGTCAACGCGAACTTCTCACCCCGTATATTTCTAAGTCACACGTTTTGATCACGACTGCGGCAGTTCCAGGTAGACCTGCTCCGCGGCTGGTTACCAAAGAGATGTATCAATCCATGGCCGAGGGTTCAGTCATTGTTGATCTGGCAGCCGAAAGTGGCGGCAACGTTGAAGGTTCGAAGCCCGGCGAGATTGTCACCGTCGGCAACGGCATCAAGATCTGGGGCGGCAAGGATGTTCCAAGCCAGCTTCCATTCCATGCCTCGTATCTGTATTCACGTAACGTGGTCAACCTCTTGTTACTTATGACAAAAGAGGGCGTTGTTACACCAGATTTTGCAGATGAAATCATCGATGCGGCGGCGTTGACGCATGGCGGACAGAACCGGAAGGGTGCGTAATTCATGGATGTCATAGCGATTATTACGATTTTCGTACTGGCGGTATTCGTGGGTTTCGAAGTCGTCTCAAAAGTGTCTTCAACCTTGCATACGCCCTTGATGAGCGGTGCGAATGCGATTCACGGGGTTATTTTGGTCGGCGCAATCATCGTGGCCGACCACAGTGAAACAAATCTGGAATTAGGGCTCTCTGTTGCGGCCATTGTTCTCGCGACGATCAATATGGTCGGTGGATTCGTCGTCACAGATCGCATGCTTGAGATGTTCAAAGGCAAGAAGTCATGAGCCGTACCATCTATGACTTGATTGGCCTCAGCGCTGGCGTGATGTTTATTCTCGCTCTTAAAGGTCTCTCTCATCCCCGCACTGCTCGACGTGGAAATCTCTTCGGAGCTCTTGGCGCAACAATTGCAACTGTCGCGGTTTTCTTCTATGCCAAAGAAGGCTCTGAACTTCCACTCAACAACTTAGGTTGGATTGTTGGCGCGATTGCATTTGGCGTTGTCGTGGGTGTTCCTGCTGCACGTAAAGTCCAGATGACTGCAATGCCTCAATTGGTGGCTCTGTTCAATGGCGTGGGCGGTGGCGCTGCAGCGCTCGTGGCAATTGTTGAATACTTGAAATTAGGCGAAGCTGCGACTACGGCGGTAGTTATTGCGACTGTGTTTACAGTGCTGGTTGGCTGCGTCTCCTTCTCGGGATCGATTGTTACATTTCTTAAGCTTCAAGAGTTGATGACTACGCGTCCAGTGGTATTTCCTGGTGGACGTTTTGTTATCGCTGCGACTTTGGCTGGAACTCTGGCGAGCGCGGTCTGGGTCGTTGATTCCATGGGAACGACTCCCCTTGTGGTTCTTGCAGCCTTGTCTCTGTTATTCGGTGTTCTTTTTGTACTACCGGTTGGTGGCGCGGATGTTCCGATCGTTATCTCGTTGCTCAATGCGTTTACTGGGCTCACAGTTGCGGCCGGTGGATATGTTCTTGATACAACTCTGTTGATCATCGCCGGAACCTTGGTTGGAGCGTCAGGCACAATCTTGACTCGTTTGATGGCTGAGGCGATGGGTAGATCGCTATTTGGCACTCTCTTTGGCGCATTCACTGCCAAGCCTCAAGAAGCTGGAGTTGCAGCAGAAACGCGACCTGTTAAATCAGGGACACCCGATGATGTTGCCATCTTGCTCAACTATGCACGCCGAGTTGTCATTGTTCCGGGCTTTGGTTTGGCCGTGGCACAGGCGCAACACACAGTCCGCGAATTAGCAGATTTACTAACCGCTAAAGGTATTGATGTCGCCTATGGAATTCATCCCGTGGC
Organism: Actinomycetota bacterium; assembly: GCA_041161815.1. Taxonomy (GTDB): domain Bacteria; phylum Actinomycetota; class Actinomycetes; order Nanopelagicales; family Nanopelagicaceae; genus MAG-120802. Next base: position 17,724 of record JBEATV010000008.1, read on the forward strand.
TGGGCGCATGCCAGGGCATATGAATGTGCTTTTGGCGGAGGCAAATGTTCCGTACGAACAACTCTCTGAAATGGATGAAGTGAATCCAACTTTCCCACAGACCGATGTTGCACTCATTATCGGCGCCAATGATGTTGTGAACCCTGCGGCGAAAACTACGCCGGGTTGCCCTATTTACGGTATGCCAATCCTTGATGTTGCACAGGCCGGCAATGTGATTTTCTTAAAGCGCTCGATGCGTCCGGGTTTTGCCGGAATTGAGAACGAATTGCTCTTTGACTCCAAGACCACTCTCTTGTTTGGTGATGCCAAAGCTTCTCTCACAAAGGTTGTAAGCGCGCTCAAAGCGTTGTAGAGCTAAGTTGTAGAGCTAAGTTGTAGAGCTAAGTTGTAGAGCTAAGTTGTAGAGCTAAGTTGTAGAGCTAATGAGACACTGAGTTCTCTTGTAAGTCAGTGTCTCTGTGGATTGTTTTCTTATCAATTGTCAGTGCTTACATCAATAATTCATTCATGCATGTTTCCCTCGATAAGTGCGCTGAAGAGCAGATCATTGAGCTTCTCCACCAGCCCGGTGGATACGAACCGCTCGGTCATCTCATCCAGATCAACCCTGTGAAACTCACTCCTGCCGGTCGAATCGACTTCCTTGCTGCGCTCGAGAAACAAAATTCTTGGCTTACTTCAATCATCCAACAAGCCACTCTTGCTATCGCAGGAACCGAGCCATCAGAGAGTGCAAACATGTGGGAGGGTGTTGACGAATCCGAACGCGAAGATGTCGCTACTGCTTTACGCCTCTCTGCAAACACCGCGCAGTCTCGTATCGATGTTGCAAGAATCCTCACAAATCACTTACCGGCTACTTGTGAGGCCCTAGCCAACGGCGATATTTCACCAAGTCATGCCACTTTGATTGCCCGAGAGACATCTGAAGCCATCAAGCGTGGAATTGCGACTGACGATCTTCTCCGAATCGAAAATAAAGCTCTTTCTCACGCCGAGTTCCATACTCCGGCTCAAGTTGGTCGAAAACTTCGGACGCTCATTGCACAGGTCTCACCCGAAAACTTTGAAGAGATCGTGTCTATTGCTCGAGATACGCGAAGTGTTCGTATGTACCCCGAAAGTGATGGAATGGCCACGGTTATCGCGCTATTGCCCGCCGAAGATGCCCAAACTGTCATGCTTGCCATTAACTCGCTCATTTCTTGTCGGAAAGAAAGAAATCAAGATGGAAAACCTTCCACGTCTGTTTTCGGGAATATTGCCGGCGATTCCATTGACGTAAACTCCTTTTTCCCTGGCGTCAATCACTCTGACGCTCAAGCTGGCGTTCACTTTGTCACTCAATCTGGCGCTCGCTCTGGCGTTCAAGAAGATATTCGCCTTGATCGACGCACAATCGAAGCGAAGCGAGCCGATGCTCTCACCGAAATTTGTGGAGATTTACTCGCTCGTATCGCAACCGATTACCAACCACATCGCCGTCCTGTTTCAATCAATATCACTATGGACTTACCAACTGCTCTGGGTTTAGCTGAAAATCCAGCGCAGCTCGCCGGGTATGGACCCATTCCCGCCTCGGTAGCAAGAGCACTCTCCTCTGATGCCAAGTGGAGAAGATTCGTTACCGATCCAATCTCTGGAAATCTGCTGGATTATGGTCGAGAGACGTATCTACCTCCCCAACAACTTGTCGACTTCTTAACAGCGCGAGACCGAACATGTCGTTTCCCAAGTTGTAGTCAGCCTGCGCGCGTAACCGATATTGATCATGCCCAGCCCTGGGAAGAAGGCGGCAGAACTTCTGCTGCAAATCTAGGTTTACTCTGCCGAAGACACCACCGCATGAAGACACATGATGGATGGAAGCTAGAGAGTCACGATGATGGCTCGTGTACATGGACATCTCCAGTTGGAAAAGAGATCTTTGTTCCTTCAAGACCTATACATGAAAGTGCCTGATTAAAACTCTTCAATTTGGCAAACCTAGTCTCGAGACTATGCATGAGTCTGAGTTCAGGTATCTTCCCAGAAGATTCCTTACCTCTCCCCTATTATCAACTCATGGAGTCACTTGCGCTATTGGCATCCTTGATACTTGCCATTGCGGTTATAGGAGGACCACTTTCACTCCTGTTTGCATCTCTCAGAGGACGAAAGAAGCGAAACAATCTTCAGTCTCATGCCATCTCGCAAAGAATTTATGCAATCTTGATTCTAACTTTTGGTATCCCTGCTCTGATAGTGGGATTACGTCTCATCACACTCGATATTGCTGTTGGTGGAAAGATCTTTGGATTGCTTGGAGTAATCACGAGTTTCCTTGCATTACTCAGACTATTTCGTAGTCGATCACGCTGAACTGTGGGTAGTCGATCACGCTGAACTGTGGGTAGCCGATCACGCTGAACTGTGGGTAGCCGATCACGATTAACTGTGGGAAGTCGATCACGATTAACAACGGGTGGAGGTGCCGGGAATCGAACCCGGGTCCTTCGGCACTGATACAGGGCTTCTACGGGCGTAGTGTGCTTAACGCTTTCTCTGTCCCGGTTCTCATGCACACAAGTAACCGACGAACGCAGTTGCGTTAAATGTCCTTACCGATAGTCGCAACGCCTTCGGTCAGTAAGCCCTCTGTCGACGTTGGATCCTGAGGCGAGAGCAAACTCAGGGCAACGGATTACAGCGCTCGCTTAGGCAGCGAGATCGTAATCAGACGAAGTTTTATCTGCGTCTGTTTATATGCACGGGTTTGTGTGGTTAACCCGGCTTCCTCGGCCCGCTTCCCCTGGCTCAACAATCGAAGTCGAGACCGTTCACCCCCATTGTCGAATTCCTGGGACGAATCTCAGGAAAAACAAGTGTGGATTAGAAGCTTTTGGTGAATTGTACGCCAACTAGAACGTGATTCGAAACCCGCTTATTCCCTCACACTGAACCGCAAATACTCTCCGTATGCTGAGTACGCGCGCACTAATCGTCGTATGAACTACGACGCGACGATCCGCTCTTTCCAGACGCGCTCTTTCCTGATGCGCTCTTTCCAGACGCGCGACGTGAGAGTTCACGGTCTACTTCACGACTTGCCTGCTTTTCCATAAGAGACGAGCGCTTATCGTGCGCCTTCTTGCCTCGCGCAAGACCCATCTCTACTTTTGCTTTTCCATCGCTGAAATACAGAGATAGCGGGATAAGAGTGAGACCACTCTCTTTAAGTTTTCCAATCAACTTTGTTATCTCTCGCTTACTCATCAACAACTTACGCTTCCTGCGCGGTTCATGATTAGTCCAGGAACCCTCGTTGTATTCCGGAATATGAACACCACATAGCCAGAGTTCGCCATCTTCTACCGCTGCATAGCCATCAGTCAGTGTTGCACGCCCTGCTCGCAGCGATTTCACCTCAGTACCAACAAGAACTAGACCAGCTTCAAATACTTCGTCGATGAAATAGTCATGACGCCCCTTCTTATTCTGGGCGATAAGTTTCTTACCTATTTCTTTGACCACGGGTCAAGGGTATCTTCCCTAGGCGACTTGAACTCTACTTGGGACCTTTACTGCTGATTCTTTTTGGTGGTCGATAGCGAAGCCAGTCCCCCAAGAACTTGAAGTGCCTTAATCGAAATCTCGTTCGGCGAAACCGATAAATCAGGAGTGATTCCAACTTCCTCAACCACACGCCCCGATGGCGTCACGTATAGCGCGACGGTGAGTTCGATACGTGAACCATCTTCAAGAGTTACAAGTTCTTGGACAGAGCCTTTTCCGTAGCTTCGTTCACCCACCACTACGCCGCGATTACGATCTTGAAATGCTCCTGCCAGAATTTCGGCTGAGCTTGCAGTGTTTCTGTTGATCATGAGAATTACGGGAACTTTGATTGGTGAAGGGTTATTCGCCTTAAATAGCCGCTCAAAGCCGTTAACTTGGTAAGAAACAATGACTCCGCTGCCAATAAAGAGTTCAGCTACGTTGACAGCTTCCTCAATAACTCCACCGGGATTATTTCTTAAGTCAATAATTACACCGTCGTCAAACTTCAACTTGGCCAATGAATTCTTCACATCTTGGGCAGTTCCCGTCGCAAAGGAGGCAATCTCAAGATATGCGACCTGGCTGCTGATTTGGCTTGCTTCCACAGTTCTAATTGAAACCCTCTCTGCAGAGAGTGAGGCAAGAATTTTTTTGCCATCTCGAGAGACCAGTAATTCAATCTTCTTACCAATACTTCCTCGAATCAGACCAATGACAGAAGTGAGTGAAGCGCCACGAACATCTGTGCCATTGACCTCCAGCACTTGGTCACCCACAAGTAATCCGGATAGTGCGGCGGGTGAATCTTCTTGAATAGA
>JBEATV010000009.1:0-20298 GCA_041161815.1 Actinomycetota bacterium
TGCATGGAGACCGGCTTTATGTGCAAAAGCAGATACGCCGACATATGGCTGACGCGCACTTGGGGCAACATTGGTAACTTCGGCAACTGCGTGAGAAATTCGGAAAGCTTCTTCAAGCGCTCCTTCAGGAAGAACTTGTTGCTTCTTCTTCAATTGGAGGTTTGCAATAATCGAAACTAAATCTGCATTACCAGTTCTTTCGCCATATCCATTAAGCGTTCCCTGAACATGTGTTGCTCCTGCTGCAACAGCCGCGAGCGAGTTAGCGATAGCGCAACCAGTGTCATTGTGACAATGAATTCCTAGTCTCGCCTTGCTCTGAGTCAGCACTTCATGTACGACGTCGGCAAGTTCGTCCGGCAGCATTCCGCCGTTTGTGTCGCAGAGTGCAATTACGTCAGCACCAGCTTCGGCCGCAACGCGGACCACTTCGAGCGCATAAGCGGTGTTCGAGCGATAACCATCAAAGAAATGTTCAGCATCGAGAAATACTCGTTGTCCTCCAGCGCGCAAAAACTCAATCGAGTCTCGGATCATCGCGAGGTTCTCGTCAAGGTGCGTTTTTAGTGCCAAATCAACATGTCTGTCGTGTGATTTAGCGACGAGAGTTACGGCTGGTGCGCCTGAATCTTGTAGGGCACGAAGCAAAGCATCGTCTTGTGCCTTTACATTAGGACGGCGCGTTGCGCCAAAAGCTACAAACGTAGCGTTCTTTAACTTCAGTTCAGTCTGGGCTAATTTGAAGAATTCAGTATCTTTTGGATTAGCACCTGGCCATCCACCTTCGATAAAGCCGACACCGAGATCATCTAGATGACGCGCAATCGTCAACTTGTCATGAACCGAGAGATTGAGTCCTTCTTGCTGCGCGCCATCACGCAACGTGGTGTCATAGATGTGAAAAGCATCTGAGATAGTCATGAGACGACTTTTTTCATCCATCCATGTTTATCAGCGATTGTGCCGTGTTGGATTCCAAGCAGATGATTGCGAATCTCCATGGTGATCGGTCCAGGGTTGCCGTCTCCCGTGACCCAAGTTCCGTGAACACTCTTTGCGCTACCGACAGGAGCAATTACTGCGGCAGTCCCACAAGCAAAAATCTCTGAGATTTCGCCAGAAGAAACTCCATCTCGCCAATCTTCAATAGAAATCATTCCCTCTTCAACTCTATATCCGAGGTCTGATGCGACTGACAAAATTGAATCGCGAGTTATACCTGCTAGTAATGTGCCAGTCAGCTTCGGAGTAAAGATAGTTGCATCCTTGCCTTTACCTTTAACGAAGTAGAGATTCATTCCGCCCATCTCTTCAACCCAGCGACGCTCTTGTGCATCAAGCCAGACAACCTGATCGCAACCTTGGGTTGCTGCTTGCTGCTGTGCCAGAAGAGATGCTGCGTAGTTGCCGCCACACTTTGCTTCGCCCGTGCCACCAATTGCGGCACGAACGTACTCTGTAGAAATCCATACAGTGACCGCTTTGGCCGCATTGAAATATGCAGCTGCTGGCGTGGCGATTACTGAGAAAAGTGCCTTATTTGCCGGGCGAACCCCAAGGCCGACCTCAGTGGCGATCATGAATGGACGGATGTAGAGCGACTCCCCTACTTTCTTGGGAACCCAAGCTGCGTCGACTCTCACAAGCGCCTCTACTGCTTTCACAAAATCTTCTACTGGCAACTCTGGAAGTGCGATACGTGCAGCGCTTTTAGCGAAACGAACTCCATTTGCATCTGGTCTAAAGAGTGCAATAGATCCATCAGGTTGCGAGTAAGCCTTCATTCCTTCAAAGATTTCTTGACCGTAGTGAAAAACCATTGCAGCTGGATCAAGAGAAAATGGTCCATAAGCCTCAACGCTGGCATCTGACCATCCGCTTGCCTGATTCCATTCAGCTCGAACCATGTGATCGGTGAAGTACTTTCCGAAACCTGGTTCTAGGACGCGCTTCTCTCGTTCAGCTGCTGGAACTGGATTTAATGAGGGCGAAATAGTTACTTTCATTTGCCAAGCGCTTTCACTAGTGCATTACCAACTTCACTCGTGCTGCGTTTTGATCCGCCACGAGTTAACAAATCCTTTTCGACCGCACTTTCGACCTCTGATGCCGCCTCATTCAATCCGAGATGGCGAAGAAGCATGGCTACAGACATCACGGTTGCGGTTGGATCTGCGATTCCTTTTCCAGCAATATCAGGCGCAGAGCCATGAACGGGCTCGAACATTGAGGGGAATGTTCCCTCTGGATTGATGTTTCCAGATGCAGCGAGTCCGATTCCACCGCAGATTGCAGCAGCAATATCAGTCAAGATGTCGCCGAAGAGATTATCCGTGACAACAACATCGAATCTCTCTGGGTTAGTGACAAAGAACATTGATGCAGCATCTACATGGAGATAGTCCGTTGTGATATCTGGAAAATCTCTGGCAACATCTTCAAAAGTTCTTGTCCAGAGGCTTCCGGCACGGGTCAAAACGTTGTTTTTATGGACCAAAGTGAGCTTCTTGCGCGGACGGCTCTGGGCACGAGCAAAAGCATCTCGAATAACGCGTTCTGCGCCACGGCGAGTATTGAGGCTTTCCTCTGTTGCGATTTCATGGGCGGTTCCATGAGCAAGGACGCCGCCTGCGCCAACATATGGACCTTCTGTACCTTCACGAACAACAACAAAATCAATCGGTGCTTCTGTACGAAGTGGGCCTGTTGTTCCAGGATAGAGACGAGCTGGACGGAGGTTGATGTAGTGATCAAAAGCAAAGCGTAATTTCAATAGCAAGCCGCGTTCGAGAACACCGCTAGGGACAGATGGGTCACCAACAGCACCAAGCAGAATCACATCAAAATTCTTCAACTCGGAAAGCACTGAATCAGGAAGAGTTTCACCTGTCTTGTGCCAGAGTCTCGCGCCGAGGTCAAACTCCTTCTTCTCAAAGGTGACTCCGTATTTGGTTGCGACAGCATCAAGAACTTTCAAGCCCTCAGCTACGACCTCAGGTCCAATGCCGTCTCCACCGATAACGGCTAGTTTGAAGTTCTTACTCATGATTGCAGCGATACCGATCGTGATACCCGTGCGCCAATTTCTGTGGCGATTTTCGCCGCAACATCCATGGGAATAGCTGAATCGACAGTAAGGGCCATGAGGGCCTCTCCTCCGGCTTTATCACGGGCAACCTGCATATTTGCGATATTGATTTTGCTCGCTCCAAGAACATTACCAACCGCACCAACGACTCCTGGTTTATCTTCGTAGATGAGGAAGAGGAGGTGGTCAGTAGGAGGAAGTTCTATATCAAACTTATTGATACGAACAATCTTCTCAACCTTACGTATTCCCATCAGAGTTGCATCAACTTCAGCGCGATTTCCATTAGAGAACGCTGCGCGTAGAGAAATCATGCTTCGATAATCTTCACATTCAGCTTCTGTTGCTACTGAGGATGTCAGGCCCTTTTCTGCTGCCAGGTTAGGCGAATTCACATACGTCACATCTTCCATGCCAGTAGCAAGAAGTGCACCTTTCAGCGCTGATGTAGCCAAGATTGAACAATCATGTTCGGAAGCTTCACCGCTGACAGTGATTTCAATCGAAACAGGCAATTCACCCTCCAGCGCAGTAGCGATCTGTGCCATCTTCTCTACGAGTGGAAGGGATGGACGAATCTCCTCGTGAATCTCTCCGCCCTTGACGTTGACTGCATCAGGAACAAGTTCGCCAGATAAAGCTTTCCGAACTGAGATAGCAACTGCGATGCCTGCGCGTTCTTGCGCTTCATCAGTTGATGCACCAAGGTGTGGAGTTGCGACAACTTGATCCAGAGCAAAAAGTGGTGAGTCGGTGCATGGCTCAGTTGCGAAGACATCGAGCCCTGCGCCAGCAACCCGTCCTTCTGTAATTGCTTTGTGGAGAGCTGCTTCATCAAGAACTCCACCGCGAGCTGCATTGATGATGCGCACTGATGGTTTGACTTTGGCAAGAGCTTCTTCACCGATGAGATTTGCAGTCTCTTTCGTTTTAGGAAGATGGATAGTGATGAAGTCAGAAACTTTCAACAATTCATCAAGAGTAACTAGATCAACGCCTAGTTGAGCTGCGCGAGCCGGTTGAAGATATGGATCGTAAGCAACAACTTTCATGCCGAATGCCTGCATGCGGTGAGCCACGAGTTGTCCAATGCGACCAAAGCCGACGACTCCCAGAGTTTTTTCGAAAAGTTCTGCGCCGGTGTACTTAGAGCGCGCCCACTTTCCATTCTTCAGGGCTGCATGCGCTGGAGATACGTGACGAGCCGATGCCAATAAAAGTGCGATGGCAAGTTCGGCAGCACTTACGATATTCGAGGTTGGGGCATTGACCACCATGACGCCGGCTGCTGTTGATGCAGGAATATCAACGTTATCTAAGCCCACGCCAGCACGTGCGATGACCTTCAACCCCTTAGCAGCGGCAATCGCTTCAGCATCCATCTTGGTTGCAGATCTGATGAGCACCGCATCTACTCCCGCCGCGAGGGCAGGAAGAAGTTCGGCGCGATTAGCGCCATCGCAGTTACGAATCTCGAAGTCTGGCCCAAGCGCATCAAGCGTCGCCGGACTCAACTCTTCGGCAATAAGAACAACAGGTTTACTCACGCGCGGCAGAGCCTTCCTTGTAATCATCTTTGTTCTCAGCCTTAACCCATGACATCATTTTGCGAAGATTGCGACCAACTTCTTCGATTGGATGCTGTTCACCCTTGGCACGAAGCGCCTTGAACTCTGGAGCTCCCGCATCTTGATCTTCAATGAATCGTTTAGCGAATGCGCCGCTCTGGATATCAGCAAGAACTGCCTTCATGTTCTCTTTGACATGTGGATCAATGACGCGAGGTCCTGAAATGTAATCTCCGTATTCGGCAGTATCAGAGACTGACCAACGCTGCTTTGCGATTCCGCCCTCGTACATAAGATCGACAATGAGCTTCAACTCGTGGAGGCATTCAAAGTACGCAACCTCAGGTTGGTAGCCAGCTTCAATAAGAGTTTCAAATCCATATTGAACGAGCTGTGATGCACCACCACAGAGAACTGATTGCTCACCAAAGAGATCGGTTTCGGTCTCTTCTGTAAAGGTTGTAAGAATTCCACCTGCGCGAAGACCACCCATCGCTTTGGCATAAGAAAGAGTAAGCGGCCAGGCACTTCCAGTTGCATCTTGTTCGACCGCAACAATATCTGGAACTCCACGACCAGCTACATACTCACGACGTACGAGGTGGCCCGGACCCTTCGGGGCAACCATGCAAACATCAATATTGGCAGGTGGTTTGATATATCCAAAGCGAATATTGAATCCGTGGCCGAAAAAGAGCGCGTCTCCAGCCTTGAGATTTGGCTCAATCGATTCTGTATAGATGTGGCGTTGTTTGTGATCTGGAGCAAGCAACATGATGACGGTTGCTTCTTTGACGGCATCTGCGACTGAGAGAACGCGAAGTCCCTCTTGTTCCGCCTTCGCACGAGACTTAGAACCTTCGGCAAGGCCGACTCGGACATCTACTCCACTATCGCGCAAGTTGAGTGCATGAGCATGACCCTGTGAGCCGTAACCAATGACAGCGACTTTTCGTCCTTGAATAATCGAAAGGTCTGCATCTTCGTCATGATAAATAGTTGCCACGTTCGTTCCAGCTTTCTCGTTAGTTTTGGTAGTCCGCAGTCTGGCTATGCGACTCGGATGAGGCTAGTCCAGTTTCTTTTAGCGTTCGTTCAACCAAGGTGACATCGCCATTTTCAATAGCGATGAGGCCTGATTGAACTAGTTCTTTAACGCCAAACTTATTTAGTTCACTTAGGAAGACAGCAAGATCCTTGCTTGTTCCAATTGCTTCGATCGTGAGAGAAGCATCGGTCTCGTCAACAATCTTTCCTTGATATTGAGCGACAAGTGCATCAATCATTCTGCGAGATTCTGGTGAGTTAGTCACCTTCACCATCAACAATTCGCGTTGACGTGAGACTTCTGGCGTCATTTCTTGAATACCAATGACGTTAACGAGCTTGAAAAGCTGCGCGCTCACCTGATCAAGTGCGTGTCCCTCGAGATTCAGCACAATAGTCATGCGTGAAATAGCAGGATTCTCGGTTGGTCCCACCGCAAGTGAGTCAATGTTGTATCCGCGTCGCGAGAAGAGTGAAGCCACGCGAGCAAGAACACCAGGGCTGTTTTCTACTAGGACAGATAGCGTGTGTTGGGCCATGGCTATAGCTCCTGAGAATCCCAGTCGGGCGCCATCTCTTTGGCGATCATGATGTCATCGTTTGAAGTTCCCGCAGCGACCATCGGCCAGACCATCGCATCTCTATGAACATTGAAGTCCACTAGAACTGGAGCGTCGTTTATTGCATTTGCTTCCTTAATAATCTTGTCGACGTCGCTCTTGTTGTCACAACGCAAGCCAACGCAACCCATTGCTTCAGCTAGTTTTGCAAAGTCTGGAATGCGCTTTGAGTGTAGGTCAGTGTTTGAATATCGCTGTTGATAGAAGAGCGTCTGCCATTGGCGGACCATGCCGAGGCTCTCATTGTTGATGACTGCAACTTTGATAGGAATATTGTTGAGTGCGCACGTGACAAGTTCTTGATTTGTCATCTGGAAACATCCATCGCCATCGATTGCCCAGACCGGCGTATCAGGAGCTCCAACTTTTGCGCCCATTGCTGCTGGAACTGCGTAACCCATTGTTCCGAGTCCACCAGAGTTCAACCAGGTGCGAGGATTTTCATACTTAACAAACTGCGAAGCCCACATCTGGTGTTGTCCGACTCCTGCAACATAAATTCCATCAGGACCAGTGATAGAGCCAATTCGCTCGATTACATACTGTGGCGACAGCGAGCCATCAGATGGTTCGTTATAGCCGAGAGGATATTTCTCACGTAACGAACCCATTTGACGCCACCACGCAGTGAGGTCTGGTTTGCTCTTCTTAAATTCAGCCTCGACAGCGGGAATGAGCGCGCGGATGGTCGGGCCAAGATCACCGATGACAGGAACATCCGCATAACGATTTTTGCCAATTTCAGCAGGATCAATATCTGCGTGGATGATCTTTGCATTAACAGCGAATGTCGAGAGTTTTCCAGTTACACGATCATCGAAACGCGCCCCGAGAGTGATGAGCAGATCGGCCTTTTGTAGAGCAGTTACTGCAGCAACAGTGCCATGCATGCCGGGCATTCCGAGGTGTTGGTGGTGGCTATCTGGGAATGCACCGCGTGCCATCAGGGTGGTTACGACTGGCGCTCCAACTATTTCAGCGAGCTTAAGAAGATCTTTTGACGCATTCGCCTTGATGACGCCGCCCCCAACATAGAAGACGGGTTTCGATGACTGAGCAATAAGTGCAGCTGCATCACGAATCGATTGAGAATCAGGTTCGATTTGTGGCTTATAACCTAGGAGATTAATCGAAGTTGGATACTTATAGTCCGTCATTTTCTGAAGCGCATCTTTGGAGATATCGACCAATACTGGACCTGGACGACCAGAGTTAGCAATGTAGAACGCTTCGGCAATCGCCTTAGGGATTTCGCTTGGATCGGTTACAAGGTAATTATGTTTTGTTATGGGCATCGTAATGCCGCGAATATCTGCTTCTTGGAATGCATCCGTTCCGATTGCTGGTCCTGGAACTTGACCTGTGATTGCAACTATCGGAACTGAATCCATATGAGCATCAGCAAGCGGAGTTACTAGGTTTGTGGCACCTGGTCCAGATGTTGCAATGCAGACACCAACTCGACCCGTAACTTGCGCATATCCTGTTGCGGCGTGACCAGCACCTTGTTCGTGACGTACCAAGATGTGACGAATTGTTGAATCGTAAATCGGGTCGTAAGCAGGAAGAATGGCGCCGCCAGGAATTCCAAACATGACATCGACGCCTGATTGCTCTAGCGCTTTCACAAGAGCTTGGGCTCCCGTAACTTGATTACTCATGTTCAACTCCTTCCTCTTCAGTACTCGTGCGACCTGTTATCCCGCTTTTTATCCCTATGAATGCAAAAACCCTCAGTTTCCTGAGGGTGCGCGTGAACTTTGGCTTAGTTCACGCGCAGCGAATCACCACTGAAATCACAACTGATACCGATGATGTGTTCGCTGACATGTATGAATTATCGCGTCACAAAAAGTATGCGTCAACCCCTGAGATGCCTATCTCACATTATGAACCCAGAAATACCCCTGGGCTATTCGCAGACTGCTCCCTTGGAGGCTGAACCCACGAGTTTTACGAATTTTCCAAGGACTCCTGTTGTGTATTTATGAGGAACTGGCTTAAACGATGCGCGGCGAAGTTCAAGTTCCTTCTCATCAACAAGGAGATCAAGGGTGCGCTTCACGGTGTCGATTCGAATTCGATCACCATCCTTAACGAGTGCAATCGGTCCTCCATCAACTGCTTCAGGAGCAACGTGACCAACACAGAGGCCAGTTGTTCCACCAGAGAATCGTCCATCAGTTATCAAAAGCACAGACTTACCAAGTCCCGCACCTTTGATTGCGCCAGTGATCATCAGCATCTCGCGCATCCCAGGTCCACCTTTAGGACCTTCGTAGCGAATCACGACAACATCACCAGCTTGGATTGTTCCATCTTCCAGCGCTTGCATCGCAGCTTGTTCACGATCAAAGACTCGTGCCGGACCTTCAAATGTATCAACACCTACACCTGCAACTTTTGTGACTGCACCATCCGGCGCAAAACTTCCACCCAGGATTGTGATTCCACCCGTTGTTGCCATCGGAGAACTCGTTGCTTTGAGAATTTCTCCATCTGGATCTGGTGGATTGATATCCGCAAGATTCTCAGCCATCGTTTTGCCAGTGACGGTAAGGCAATCTCCGTGCAACAATCCCGCATCAAGTAGCGCCTTGAGAATTACTGGAATTCCCCCAACCTTATCGACGTCGCTCATGACAAATCGACCAAAAGGTTTGAGGTCTCCAAGTAAAGGTACTTTCGAACCAATGCGATGGAAATCATCAAGTGTGAGGTCGACTCGCGCTTCATGTGCGATCGCAAGAAGGTGAAGAACTGCATTGGTGGAGCCGCCAAGAGCCATCAGCGCTGTGATCGCGTTTTCAAATGCTCGTTTGGAAAGAATCTGGCGAGTTGTAATGCCTTGTCGAATCAATTCAACAACTGCAGCGCCAGACTTGATGGCATAGGTATCGCGACGACGGTCTACAGCTGGTGGAGCGGCAGAGCCTGGAAGGGAGAGTCCGATAGCTTCTCCGATAGTCGCCATAGTGTTCGCGGTGTACATGCCGCCACAAGCGCCTTCTCCGGGGCAGATTGCGCGCTCAATCTTGTCTACTTGCTCTCGTGAAATAAGCCCACGCGCACATGCGCCGACTGCTTCGAAGGCATCAATGATTGTTACATCTTTTCCATCAACTTGGCCAGGAAGAGTTGAGCCGGCATAAACGAAGACAGATGCGACATCAAGTCGCGCTGCAGCCATCATCATTCCAGGTAGAGATTTATCGCAACCTGCAAATGTCACCATGCCATCTAATTGTTCGGCTTGCATAACAGTCTCAACAGAATCGGCGATTATTTCTCGAGATACAAGAGAGAAGTGCATTCCTTCATGCCCCATCGAAATACCGTCAGATACTGAGATTGTTCCGAATTGCATGGGGAATCCACCGGCATCAATCACGCCTTGTTTCGAAGCTTTCGCTAATCGATCAAGTGAGAGATTGCACGGAGTAATTTCATTCCAAGATGAAGCAATACCGATCTGCGGCTTGACCCAATCATCATCGGTCATTCCTACCGCGCGAAGCATTCCGCGCGCAGGAGCACGTTCAAGACCATCAGTTACTACGCCAGATTTCGGCTTCATTGGATTGGTCATTTACGAATCCTACTTAGGCCTGACCTAAATGTTTGAGAAGAAGTTCGCGGACCTTTGCCGCGTCGGCTTGCCCTTTAGTTTCCTTCATAACGGCGCCAATGAGTGCACCAGCGGCAGGCACATGTCCCCCACGAACTTTCTCAGCAATATCTGGTTGGGCAGCAATTACTTTTTCGATTGCAGCCATGAGAGCTGAGTCATCAGAGACAACTTGGATTCCACGATTCTTAATGATTTCTGAGGGTCGACCTTCACCGTTAATGACGCCTTCAATTACTTGGCGAGCGAGTTTGTCGGTGAGTTCACCCTTGAGAATCAGGGCGATCGTCTCGGCCACATCAACGGCCGTAATTGGAAGTTCAGCAGCTGCGATTCCCTTTTCATTTGCAATACGTGCAATCTCACCTAACCACCAACCACGAGCACGAGTCGGGTCTGCGCCAAGTTTGACGGTAGCTTCCACAGAATCAAGAACATCAGCGTTGATCATGGCCGACATCTCTTTATCTGGTACCTGCCACGCCTCTTGCAATTTCTTACGTCTCACTGAAGGTTTTTCTGGCAATGAAGCGCGGATTTTCTCTATCAGTTCCAGTGTCGGAGCAACTGGCACCAGATCTGGTTCAGGGAAATAACGGTAATCCTCTGCTTGTTCTTTGGAGCGTCCAGAAGTTGTGACGCCAGTATCTTCATGGAAGTGACGTGTCTCTTGGATAACTCTCTCGCCTTTATTGAGAAGTTCGGCGTGACGGATCATCTCTCCACGAACTGCGCGCTCTACTGAGCGGAGTGAATTCACATTCTTAGTCTCGCTTCGAGTCCCAAGTTTCTCTGCACCAATCAAGCGCAACGAAACGTTGGCGTCACAACGGAGAGAGCCTTGCTCCATCTTCACATCGCTCACGCCAAGGCCACGCAAGATGTCTCGAAGTTCAGATACGTAGGCACGTGCTACTTCTGGAGCGTACTTACCGGTGCCAGTGACGACTTTGGTAACAATTTCCACCAGTGGAATTCCTGCGCGGTTGTAATCAAGGAGTGAGTAATCGGCTCCGTGAATTCGTCCCGTGGCGCCGCCCATGTGAAGTGACTTACCTGTGTCCTCCTCCATGTGAACGCGTTCAATCTCGATACGAAATTCCTTTGGGCCTTCGTCTGTTTCGATTGTGACATCGAGATATCCATTAGTGCAGATCGGTTCGTCGTACTGAGAAGTTTGGAAATTCTTCGGCATATCTGGATAGAAGTAGTTCTTGCGAGCGAAACGGCTGTAAGGCGCAATAGAACAATTGAGAGCTAAACCAATTGCGATCGTGTATTCAATGGCCTTTCCATTGACAACAGGTAGCGAGCCAGGAAGGCCAAGGCAGACAGGGCAGGTCTGAGTGTTGGGCGCAGCACCAAATACCGTGTTGCACCCACAGAACATCTTGGAGACTGTGCCTAATTCCACGTGTACTTCAAGACCAAGAACTGGTTCGTACTTTGCAATCACATCGTCGTACTTCAGAGCCATTACTTAGCTCCTAACGCTGGCGCTGAAGACAAAATTGGTTTACCCCACTTTGTCAGTAGCGCTGCTTCAAGCGCTGCACCAACTTGATACATGCGGTCATCCTTCATGGCTGGGGCCATGATCTGAAATCCCGCAGGTAAACCGTCTTCGTGCGCAAGACCTGATGGAACTGACATTCCACCGATACCAGCAAGGTTGGTGGGGATTGTGGCAATGTCGTTGAGATACATGGCGATTGGGTCGTTTGCTTTCTCGCCAATCTTGAAAGCGGTTGTAGGTGCTGTTGGTGAAACTAAAACATCTGCCTGTGTGAAAGCGTTTTCGAAATCTCGCGAGATCAGAGTCCTTACTTTCTGGGCGCTGCCGTAATACGCATCGTAGTAACCGCTTGAGAGCGCGTATGTACCAAGAATGATACGACGCTTAACTTCGCGACCGAAACCTGCCTGACGAGTGAAGTTCATGACTTCTTCTGCAGAGCCTTCACCTACGCGCATTCCATATCGCATCGCATCGAAGCGAGCTAAGTTAGAGGAACATTCACTTGGAGCAATGAGGTAATAAGCAGCCAGTGCATAATCAAAGTACTTACATGAGACTTCAACTATTTCTGCACCTTGAGCTGCAAGTAATTCCAAAGATTCATTGAATAACTTCAGGACGCCTGGTTGGTAGCCATCGCCTTGAAGTTCCTTAATTACACCAATCTTCATTCCTTTTACTGAACCGCTTTTGGCGGCTGCGACGACTGGTGGGACTGGCGCATTAATCGATGTGGAATCCATGCGATCGTAACCACCGATCGCTTCGTGAAGATAAGCAGCGTCGAGAACTGTTCGCGCACATGGCCCTGCTTGATCAAGTGAAGATGAGAACGCAACAAGACCGTAACGCGAGACGCCGCCATATGTCGGCTTGACGCCCACAGTTCCGGTTACTGCAGCGGGTTGGCGAATAGATCCACCGGTGTCAGTTCCGATCGCAAGTGGCGCCTCAAATGCAGCCAACGCTGCAGATGATCCACCGCCCGATCCACCAGGAATACGTGTGAGATCCCATGGATTGTGAGTCGGGCCGTATGCGGAGTTCTCAGTTGAGGAGCCCATCGCAAACTCGTCCATGTTGGTCTTGCCCAAAATAACAATGCCATTTTCTTTAAGTCGCGCCACAACAGTGGAGTCATATGGTGGACGCCAACCTTCAAGCATCTTCGATCCACAGGTGGTTGGAATTCCTTTTTGAGTGAGAACATCTTTAAGGGCGAGCGGAACGCCGGCAAGTGGAGATAACTTTTCTCCAGACTTTCTCTTCTCATCAACCGCTCGTGCCTGCGATAGCGCGCCCTCTGTATCAACATGGAGGAATGCATGTACTTCCCCATCAACTTTTGCGATGTGATTGAGGTGAGCTTGGGTCAATTCCACGCTGGAGAATTCACCAGAGGAGAGCGCGGCCGCCATCTCTGTGGCAGATCTATTAATCATTGCTCTTCACCAAGAATCTTAGGAACTTTGAAACGTTGCTCTTCTTGGGCTGGCGCACCAGAAAGCGCTTCATCTGGAGTAAGACTTGGGCGAACTTCATCTTCGCGAAACACATTCTTAAGCGGAAGTGGGTGCGAAGTCGGAGGAACATCAGCGCTTGCTACTTCCTGGACGCGCGCAACAGCATCGAGGATCACCGATAGCTCGGTGGAGAGATGATCAAGCTCTTGGCCAGAAAGATCGATACGGGCCAGCTTGGCTAGATTGGCTACATCATCGCGAGAGATGTTCGACATGAGGGTCACCTTACCGAGTTCAACGCAGCGAGCGCGAATTACTTTCGGATCTGGCCATCTCCTCTCACGATCCATGTGGTGGTTGTCATCTGCTCAAGTCCCATAGGTCCACGAGCATGTAGCTTCTGATTTGAGATTCCGATTTCTGCGCCGAATCCCATCTCTTCACCGTCGGTGAATCTAGTTGATGCGTTGACCATAACAGCAGCGCAATCAGAGAGAGCAATGAACTTGTCAGCATTCTCTTGCGACTCAGTAACAATAGCTTCTGTGTGATGAGTTCCGTATTTCAAGATGTGATCCGATGCGGCAAGAAGGTCTGAAACAACACCAACATTCATCTCAAGCACGCCATATTCGGTTGACCAATCAGCTTCGGTAGCTATCTCAGCTGGGATATTGAGTTGTTTTGCAATGGCAAGCGCAGTTTCATCGCAATGCAACTTAACCCCAGCGCTATGAAGATCTTTGAGAGCTAAAGGAAGGAATTCTTTTTCAAGCGCTCTGTGCACTAACAAAGTCTCAGCTGCATTACAAACACTTGGGCGATGGGTTTTAGAATTGATAAGAATTGGCAGGGCTTTCTTCAAATCTGCTTTTTCATCTACGTAGACATGACATACGCCCGCACCGGTCTCAATAGTCGGAACAGTGGATTCATCAACCACCATTCGTATCAACGCCGCACTTCCACGTGGAATAACGAGATCGACTTTACCGCGCGCATGAAGGAGAGCCCGAGTGGTATCTCGATCTTCCGATGGAATGAGTTGGAGAACATCAGGAGAGATTGATGTTGTGGCAAGTGCATCACGCATCACAGTGAGCAGAATTTGATTGCTTTTCTCTGCTGATGAAGAGCCACGTAATAGAGCGGCGTTTCCTGACATCAAGAGGATGACTGCCGCATCAACCGTCACATTTGGGCGCGCTTCATAGACCATTCCGACCACGCCGAATGGAACTGAGATCTGCTTAAGAGATAAACCGTTTTCTAACGTGCGCTCGCGCAGTACATTGCCGAGCGGATCTGGCAGGGCTGCTACTTTGCGTGCTCCCCCTGCGATTCCCTTGATTCGTGGTTCATTGAGCATTAATCGATCTAGTAATTGCGAGTTAAGGCCATTGGTCTTTCCGCGATTCATATCTTCGGTATTGGCGGCAATAATCTCTGATTGGCGAGACTCAATCGCATCAGCAATAGCAAGGAGTGCTGCTTTGCGCTCTGCATAAGTAGATGAAGTGAGCGTGCGAGCTGCCTTTCGAGCAGTGTCTGCCAAACTTGCAATCAAAGCATCATTATTCATAGCAAGACCAGATCATCTCTATGCACGAGTTCTCTTTCATATTCTGGGCCCAATTCTTTAGCCAACTCCTTAGTAGATCTTCCAAGCATCATTGGAATCTCTTCAGAATCAAATGCCACCAAACCTCGAGCAATCACAACGCCGCTTGCAGATGCTAATTCGACTGTATCGCCTGAACTGAATTCACCGTCGACTGACGTGACACCAGCAGGTAGTAAAGAGACTCCACGTTCTTTGATGGCAGTTACTGCGCCATCATCAAGAATGAGGCGGCCCCGTGGAGTTGCGGCATGAGCCAACCAGAGCAAGCGCGAGGATTTCTTGCTGGTTGATGCGACGAAGAACGTTCCGAGTTCTGCGCCTTGAATGGATTGAGAAACCTCAGCAAGAGATGTCAATAGCATGGGTATTCCTGCTCCAGTAGAGATTCGTGCAGCTTCAATCTTTGTCACCATTCCGCCGCTGCCAACTTTTGAACCAGCGCCACCAATCTCAGTTTCTGAAAGTGAATTCACGCTCTCTACAGTTGAAATCTTCTGTGCGCCTGATTGAGAAGGCGGAGCGTCATACAAGGCATCAACATCAGTCACAAGTACAAGTAAATCTGCGCCAACAAGGTGAGATACAAGTGCTGCAATCCGATCGTTATCGCCAAATCTAATCTCTTGAGTTCCGACCGAATCGTTCTCATTGATAATGGGGACTACTCCAAGTTGTAAGAGTTTAAAGAGAGTTCTCTGCGCGTTCTGATAATGAGATCGCCGGACAATATCTTCAATTGTGAGAAGAACTTGAGATGCCGTGATTTCATGGCGACGGAAAGACTCCGTATAGCTATGGATTAAGAGGCCTTGACCTACTGAAGCTGCTGCTTGCTGGGTTGCTAAATCCTGTGGGCGAGAAGAGAGGCCAAGTGGCGAAAGACCAGCAGCAATTGCTCCGGATGAAACAACGATGACTTCTTTACCCTGTTTCTTCAGGCTTGCGACTGCATCAACCAGAGTCGATACCGCAGCGTTATCTAGACCTGCGCCATCTCTGCCCGTGAGTGATGATGAACCAATTTTGATAACGATGCGACGTGCACTCGTCACCGCATCGCGCTTCACTTGCGGTTCTCCTCGATTGAGGAACTTACTTGAGGAGTTGTTGGATCAGCAACGTTGTACTCCCATTGCTGAGATAACTCCTCATCATCGAGTTGATCGATTGCTTCTTCATCAAACTTCTCCCAACCGCGAGGGATGCGCATGTCATCACCACGAGGTCCAGCCAGTAACTCTGCACCGGCTTCAATGGTTGGCTCCCAATCAAATACGACAGCGTCTTCACCAGATCCAATACGAACTTCATCGCCTTGTGCTGCGCCGAGTTTGAATAACTCTTTCTCAACTCCGAGGCTGGCGAGGCGGTCAGCAAGATAGCCGACAGCTTCAGCGTTACTGAAATTGGTTTGATGCACCCAACGTTCTGGACGCGCTCCCACAACGGTAAAGGAACCATCTTCATTTGCAGTGACTTTAAAGCCGACATCATCAATAGGCGTAGGACGAAGAACTATTCGAGCTTTCTCTTCCTGTGCTTGCTTGGTGCGATGGCTCTGAACTAATCGAGACATTGCATAAAGAAGAGGTTCTAACCCCATTCGAGCCGCAGCAGAGATTTGGAAGACTTCGTAACCGCGTGCCTTCAAAATAGGTTCGACCATATCTGCCATAGCTTTTCCATCAGGCAGATCGATCTTATTGAGAGCGACGATGCGCGGACGGTCACTCAAGTCTTCGGCATATTCTTTGAGTTCATGTTCAATGATGTCGAAATCTTTGATTGGATCTCGATCGCTCTCGAGCGTTCCACAATCAAGGACGTGGACTAAAGCAGCGCACCGTTCAACGTGGCGCAAGAACTGGAGACCAAGACCTTTACCTTCAGATGCGCCAGGGATTAGTCCAGGAACATCCGCGACAGTGAAGCGAGCTTCGCCTGCTTGGACTACGCCAAGGTTTGGAGCCAGCGTTGTAAATGGATAGTCAGCAATCTTGGGACGTGCGG
Organism: Actinomycetota bacterium; assembly: GCA_041161815.1. GTDB lineage: Bacteria > Actinomycetota > Actinomycetes > Nanopelagicales > Nanopelagicaceae > MAG-120802. Next base: position 16,568 of record JBEATV010000009.1, read on the forward strand.
CAGAAATCGCAGCAACGAGAGAAGATTTTCCTGCGCTGGGATAACCGATTAATCCAACATCAGCAACTGATTTCAATTCGAGAACCAGAGTTCGCTTCTCGCCTGGCTCTCCCAGTAATGCAAAACCAGGTGCGCGACGTCGCGATGACGCAAGTGCGTTATTGCCTAATCCCCCTAAGCCGCCTTTTGCAGCAACAAAGCGAGTTCCATTTCCGACTAAGTCTGCGAGAACTCGACCATCTTTAGTCATCACAACTGTGCCGTTTGGGACACCAAGAATGAGATCGTCTCCGTCTGGGCCATTCTTCAAAGCACCATAACCCTGGCGTCCAGAACCAGCGTTGCGATGCGGTGAATGATGAAAATCAAGAAGAGTAGTAACGCTGGGATCGACAACCAGGATTACATCTCCGCCACGTCCGCCGCTACCACCATCAGGTCCGCCAAGTGGAACAAATTTCTCTCTATGAACAGAGACGCAACCGTCTCCTCCTTTACCTGCAGAAGCATGAAGGGTCACGCGATCAACGAACGTTGTCATGAAGTAACCCTCCTTTTGTTAGTGAAATAAAAAACGGGCCCGTAGCAACGGACCCGCGTTTTATTAAGTCCGTTGTTTAGGAAACCGGGACAATGTTTACGACGCGACGACCACGTGCGCTACCGAATTCAACTGCGCCTGCAGCAAGTGCAAAGAGTGTGTCATCTTTTCCGATTCCGACATTCTTGCCTGGGTGGAACTTGGTGCCACGTTGACGGACGAGGATCTCGCCACTGTTGACTACCTGACCACCGAAGCGCTTAATTCCGAGGTATTGCGGATTGGAATCGCGACCGTTACGGGTTGAGGAGACGCCTTTTTTGGATGCCATGTTTTTTCAGCTCCTTACTTCACACCGTTAATCGCAGTGATTTTCACGCGAGTGTTCTTTGAACGGAAACCTTGACGGCGACGATAACCCGTTTTGTTCTTGTAACGAAGAATATGGATCTTTGGACCCTTTACTTCTTCCACGATTTCGCCAGTGACATTAACGCCTGAGAGTACTTTTGGATCAGTAGTAACGGCAGCGCCGTCGACGACCAAGAGCGCAGGGAAAGTAACGGTTGAGCCAGCAGCTGCATCGATACGATCAACAAAGACTGTATCGCCGACAGCGACTTTCTCCTGGCGTCCGCCAGCTTTAACAATTGCGTACACGATCGTCCTTCCGGTTCTTCTTCAAGCCGCGACCCTATGGGGCCGCATGAGCAGGGGCCTAGGTTACGGATTGAGCCTAGGTAGGGTCAAACTGGGTTAGGCGGTCACGACTCCAGAGCTGGCTGCCCTGCGGCGACGGCGGCCAAATCGAGCCTTATCGCCTGATTCGGAAGAGTCCGAAGATTTCTCCTCGATTTCCTGGCCAACACTTTCAGTGCTCGAACCCTGATTCTCGGACTGCTTCTTTCTTGAATCTTTGCTGGAATCCTTACTGGAATCCTTGCTGGAATTCTTGCTGGAATCTTTGGCTCGAGGCTTCTGCTCATCTGACTCTTGGTTCTCATAAGTAGGAGCGATCTCGCGATCAAGGCTCTTCTTATTTACGGGCTCCATATGAACATGGATTCCACGCCCAGCACAACTTTCGCATGTTGTTGAGAACGCCTCAATCAGTCCTTGTCCGACGCGTTTACGAGTCATTTGAACGAGACCAAGAGAGGTAACTTCGGCAACTTGATGCTTAGTGCGATCGCGACCGAGACATTCAACCAGACGTCGAAGTACTTGTTCGCGGTTGGATTCAAGAATCATGTCGATGAAGTCGATAACAATAATGCCACCTAAGTCACGAAGACGAAGTTGGCGGGCAATTTCTTCAGCAGCTTCAATGTTGTTCTTGGTAACAGTTTCTTCGAGATTACCGCCCTTACCGATGAACTTACCTGTGTTGACGTCAATAACAACCATCGCTTCAGTACGATCAATAACCAACGAACCACCAGAAGGTAGATATACCTTGCGATCAAGAGCTTTCGCTAATTGCTCATCCACACGATTTTCAGTGAAGAGATCTTTAACTCCGGTCCACTTCTCGATCTTTGCGAGGAGTTCTGGAGCGATGTGGCCAAGATAATTATTGATATCTTCCCACGCGCCATCACCTTGGACTGTTAGTTTGCGGAAGTCTTCATTGAAGATATCGCGAATGACGCGCACTGTGAGATCAGGTTCGCCATAAAGGAGTGTTGGAGCGTTCACACTTGAACTCTCGGACTTCTTCTTAATGTCATCCCATTGAGCTTTGAGGCGAACTACATCTCGAGTGAGTTCATCATCAGATGCTCCTTCGGCCGCAGTTCGGACGATGACGCCTTCTTCATCAGTAATCAGACCTTTGAGAATGTCTTTAAGACGTGAGCGTTCAGAATCCGGCAAGCGTCGAGAAATACCACTCATTCCACCACCAGGTACATAAACGAGATAACGACCAGGCAGTGAGATCTGACTTGTGAGGCGTGCGCCTTTCTGTCCGATCGGATCTTTCGTGACCTGAACTAGAACTGATTGGCCAGTCTTGAGAACTCGTTCGATCTTTCTCTCTTGATTATCTGTAAGTCCAGCAGCATCCCAATTAACTTCACCCGCATAGAGGACTGCGTTGCGACCTTTACCAATGTCAACGAAAGCAGCTTCCATCGAAGGTAGAACGTTTTGAACTTTGCCGAGATAGACGTTTCCGACATAAGAAATATTGCTGTTGCGGTTGACGTAATGTTCAACAAGTACGTTGTCTTCCAAAATAGCAATCTGGGTGCGATCGCCTTGTTGGCGGACCAACATCTCGCGATCTACGGACTCGCGTCGAGCTAGGAATTCAGCATCTGTCAGGATTGTTCCGCGACGACGGTTCTCGCGATATTCACCATATCGATTGCGATCACGGCCTCTATCACGGTCTCTATCTCGATCACGGAATCTACGATCATTGCGACTACCTCGATCATTACGATCAAAATTCTTCTTATCGCGGACTGGCCGCTCCTGCGCTGGGCGCGCTTCGCGCACCTTAACGACAGTAACTACGCCATCTTCTTCGACGGTTTCACCTGGTGTGACACCATCTGAACCCGAGCGACGACGGCGACGACGCTTTTTGAACGCTACTGAGGTATCTGAATCTTCATCAATGACAGGTGATTGAGCTCCGTCTTGTTGGGCTTTCTCTGAAATGCCATCTTGCTGGCCATCTCTTTCAGAGCGACGGCGACCACGCCCACCACGGCGACGGCGACGGCGACGGTTTTCATTCTCTGTTTCAGATTCAGTGATTGCCTCAACAGCTTTCTGCTGGGGCTTTGCATCTTGCTTCTTGGCAGGTTTCTGTTCGCTCCGAGCCGCACGACCTTTCGGCGCCGCAGCAACTACGGGAGCAGCTTGGAAAATAGGAGCAGGGATAACGCCTGCGGACTTTGCCTTCTTCTCTTTGGGAGCAGACTCTTGAACGCTTGAGTCAGCGCTTGATTGAGGGGCAGTTTTCTTTACAGCGCGCTTACGCACTTTTTTTGGCTCATCAGCCATACGATCAAATCCTTTGTAGTTTCCTGGAAAATTTCCTAGTAAATGTCCTTGCGGGCATTAATCAAAAAATCTCTGGTGGCGCCTTTATCTGGATCAGCCGACCGCACCTAAAGAGCGGTCTTGGCGACCTCAAGAACGTGAGGCGATTCGAACCCCTGAAGTATGGCAGAGA
>JBEATV010000076.1:0-3259 GCA_041161815.1 Actinomycetota bacterium
CACCTTGCATCGCCTTGGGCTCATTTCTTCACCTACTGACACATTCACCCCTGAAGTTTCACAGGCTGTAAGAGCCTTCCAACAAGAGCGTGGATTGAGCGTTACTGGCGAAATTGATTCCGGAACCCATGCCGCTATCGAAGAAGCGCGTTGGAAGCTAGGTGATCGTTCCCTTAAAGTTGAAACTCCTCTCATGCGCGGTGATGACATCGCAGCTCTGCAAGCACGATTGATTGATATGGGCTTTAACCCAGGTCGCGTTGATGGTTTCTATGGACCAGCTACCGAGAAAGCAGTTCAAGAGTTCCAGAAGAGCGTTGGAGTAAAGATTGACGGAATCTGTGGGCCTGGAACTGTTATTGCGCTGATGCGCTTGATGCGCACGGTCACTGGAGGCGCCCCCACTCAATTGCGCGACCAAGCAATCCGCGAAAAACGTGGACCTGCTCTCGCTGATAAAGTGATTGTTCTTGATCCCAGTTCGCGCAGCGATATTGCTGACATAACTTTTGATTTAGCGCAGAAGATTGAGGGTCGCTTGATTGCGCTCGGTGTCTCTGTTTTTCTGACTCGTAGCGCTACTTCCACACCTTCTGAATCAGAGCGAATTGCCTTTGCCAATAACACCGAAGCTGACTTGGTGATCTCCTTAAGTGTTGATTGGAATTCATTCGTTGGTGGGAGAGAAGTTTGCAACAATTGTTCAAAGGGAATTGATTGCGCGCACAGATCTACTCAATAATCGAACCCATGCAAAGACCTGGAATTTACTTCGTCTAACAAAAGCCCCCGCCGTGCTTCTTGAAATCGGCTACTTCTCCAATCCGAAAGATGCATCTCGCCTTGCAGATCCACACTTCCGTGATGTTGTCGCAGAAGGTTTAGTTGTTGCGATCCAACGGATGTATTTATCTGCAGAAGAGGATGCAAAAACTGGAACTTTGCGGATAGAGGACCTACGTAAGGCTGGTATTCGACGCTAGAAATTAGCGCCACCTTTATGTAGCGCTATGGCACAATTCCCCAATGACTTCTGACGATGTAGAGCGCTACCGGACTCACGCGCCAGAAAATCTTCAAGAGCGTTTTGCACATCGTGCCGCTCATATGAAACCTAGTGAGATCCGTTCTCTATTTGCTGTTGCATCACGTCCTGAAATTGTTTCACTTGCTGGTGGTATGCCGAATTTAACTGCGATTCCTATGGAGATGATGGCGGGGATAGTCGAGAAGTTAATCCGTGATCATGGACAAGAAGCGTTGCAATACGGAAGTGGACAAGGCCACCCACAATTACGTGAACAGATCTGTGATGTGATGGCGCTAGAAGGAATTCGTGCTAACCCCAATGATGTTCTAGTAACGACTGGTTCACAACAAGCGTTGGACTTGATTTCGCGAATCTTTATCGATCCAGGTGATGTTGTTCTTGTTGAAGCGCCTTCATATGTCGGTGCGCTCGGCACATTTTCACAGTACGAAGCAAGTGTGGTCCATGTTGAAATGGATAACGATGGTCTGATTCCAGAAGCTTTAAGACAAGCAATTAAGACGCTGCGTTATCAAGGTCGACGCATCAAGTTCTTATATTTGATTCCGAATTACCAGAACCCGGCAGGTGTATTGCTCTCCCCGGATCGCCGCACAGAGATTCTTGATATCTGCCGTGCAGAGAAGATTTTTATCGTAGAAGACAACCCTTATGGCTTACTTGGCTTTGATAAGCCATCGCCAAATGCGATGCGCGCTCAAGATTCCGAGAATGTCATCTATCTGGGTTCGTTCTCCAAGACGATCGTGCCGGGATTCCGCATCGGTTGGGCTCTGGTTCCACAAGCGCTACGCGAGAAGCTTGTGATTGCCTCTGAATCCTCAATTCTCTGCCCATCGAACTTCTCCCAGATGGCGATCTCGAGCTATCTCGCCAACCAGCCATGGCGCGATCAAATCGCCTCGTTCTGCAAGCTTTATAAAGAGCGGCGCGATGCGATGCTCGAATCCCTCGATGCGCATTTCCCTAAGGCTGCGACGTGGACCAAACCACAGGGTGGTTTTTATGTCTGGGTGACGCTGCCACCCGAGATTGATACTAAAGCGATGATGCCTCGTGCGATTGTTGCCAAGGTTGCTTATGTGCCGGGCACAGCGTTTTATGCAGATGGTTTTGGAAGTTGGTCGATGAGACTTTCATATTGCTACCCAACCCCAGAACGTATCCGTGAAGGAATTGCTTCTCTTGGTAAAGTCGTTGAACAAGAGATGGAGCGGCGTGGAATTCCGCAAATTAATTAATTCTTGCTGATCTCTCCTACGATGCGTTGTAGATCTTGACCATCGGCGTATTCGATAACAATCTTTCCTGCTTTAATCTGAACTCTCGTATCAAGCGCATCTTCTAGCCGCTCAACAAGTTCTTGGTATTTACCTGACTGAGGTTTGCTCTTCTTTGATGAGACTTTTCTGCCTGCGCTACCAAGAGCTATGAGTTCTTCAGTCGCGCGAACACTCAGCCCTTCGTTGATGATCTTATTTGCTAGGCGTTCCATCTCGTCTGCATTTGCAAGTCCAAGAAGTGCGCGTGCATGGCCGGCGCTGAGAGTTCCGGCAGCAACTCTCTTCTGTACTGATGGTGGAAGGTTCAGGAGGCGAAGGGTGTTGGTGATGACAGGACGAGATTTTCCTAACTTCTCAGCAAGTTCGTCGTGGGTAAATCCAAAGTCAGTGAGCATCTGATTGTAAGCAGCAGCTTCTTCTAGTGAATTGAGGTTGCTGCGGTGAATATTTTCAACGAGAGCTTCACGGAGTAATTCATTGTCGTTTGTTTCACGAACGATAACTGGGATTGAGGTGAGCCCTGCAAGTTTTGCTGCGCGGAATCGGCGCTCTCCCATGATTAATTCATAGGTGTTTTCGCCAGTTTTACGCACTACTGGTGGTTGGAGAATTCCAATCTCTTTAATAGATGCGGCAAGTTCATGAAGTGCATCGCTATCAAAGATGGTGCGAGGTTGACGAGGGTTTGGAGTAATGGAGGTTAATGGAACTTCCATCCGATCAGCGATGGCTTCTGTTCGTCCCGCTAATTTAATCGGGGTGGGAATCAATGAATCAAGGTTGCGACCAAGGCCGCCTTTCTTTGTCGTCATTAGCCAACACCAACTTCAGTAATTGAATTAATGGTCGGTGCGCCACGTCGTGCAATCTCACGCGCAACAAGTCCATAAGCTTCTGCGCCATTAGAACTTGGGTCATACGTCAT
>JBEATV010000077.1:0-2736 GCA_041161815.1 Actinomycetota bacterium
CCAAAAAGCACGCCGTACGTAGTAAAAAGGAATGCGAACCCAAGAACAAATAAAACTGAACCCAAGACCATGCGCTTCTTTGATGCGAAAGCTCCTGACACATAACCCAGATATCCCGGCAGCAGCGGCAGTACACACGGAGAGGCAAAGGAGATAAGACCTGCAAAAATCGCAACTAATGAGGCGGCCAGAATGCTGCCATCAAATACTTGGTTGACTAGGAAATCATTCATTTGATTTCACTCGCTCGATTAAATCTTCTAACGCAGAGTAAGTAACCTCGCCGCTAATACGTGCTGCGACATTTCCAGATCCATCGATAATCAACGTTGTTGGGATTGCATTGGGTGTGAGTTGACCATGGAATTTCAACAAGATCGAATCATCAACCAGAGATGGATATTTGATTTCAAAACGCTCGACGAATGCGCGTGCTGCAACCAAACTATCGCGGGTCAATACTCCCAAGAACTGAACTTCTGGATGTGCCACTGATAACTCTTGAAGCGCTGGTGCTTCAGCGCGACATGGTGAACACCATGAAGCCCACACATTGAGCACGATGACTTTCCCAGGCGATGAGACAAAGTTACTTCCATCCAGCGTTGGCCCTGAAATAGCAGGTGCAGCTTTACGCTCAGCTTTCGGAATGAAGGTAGCTACGCCATTGCCTGCGATGAAAGATTGTTCATTAGTCGAAATTGCCCCACCATTTGAACAGGAAACGACCAGGGGAATGAGTAAAACGAGTAAGAGCTTCTTCATTTCTTCTTCGGTGGCAACAAATGCGCGGCTGGTTCGGAGTAAGTAAGACCGACTACTTTTCCTGAGGCATCAAAGTGCAGGCTCGTGACTGATGCTAAAGAACATTGGCGCTTCCGTGGATCATGCAAGAAACGACGGCCTTCCACCGATGATCGCAAAATCCAAATCGGTAATTGATGCGAAACAACGAGCGCATCCTTTCCTTTTGCGGCAACTCGAGCCGCTTCAATCGCAGCGCTCATGCGCGCAACTTGCTCGGTGTATGGCTCGCCCCATGATGGACGCCAGGGATTCCATAAATGACGCCACGCAGTTGGTTGCTTCAATACCCCATCGCCCACACCAAAAGGTTTTCCTTCAAAGATATTTGCGGCTTCAATCAGCCGATCATCGGTTGTAATCGGTAAATCATGATGAGTAGAGATCGGAAGCGCAGTCTGTTGTGCGCGCTCAAGAGGTGATGCATGAATTGCACCGAGAGAGAGTTCCTTGCTCCATTGCGCAACAGCGCGCGCCATCTCTTGACCACGTTCTGAGAGTTTCCAACCAGGTTGGCGTCCGTAAAGGATGCTGTGAGGATTTTCGACTTCACCATGACGTACGACATGAACGGTTGATGAAATTGCTGGTAACTCGCTCATGCGGACAAGCATAAAGGAGAAGTCATAAAGGTATTTCGTTACTGTGCTCACATGCCGCGCATAGCTTTCTTTGATGTAGATAACACCATCACGCGCGGATCCACCCTCTATTTTCTTGGTCGCGGTATGTACAACCGCGGTTTTTTCACTAAACGCGATATCGGCGCGTGGGTATTAGCCAACATCCGATTCCGTATGACAGGGACTGAAAAAGATGAAGTGATCTCTCGTTTTCAAAAAGCTGCCACAGATTTCATCGGTGGCCATGATGTAAAAGAGATTCGTGTGATTGGCGAGGAGATCTATAACGAATTTGTATCTCCCGCAATCTGGCAAGGAACTATCGCTCTTGCTAAAGAACATCTTGTTGCTGGTGATGAAGTCTGGCTGGTGACAGCCTCCCCAGAAGATTTTGCTAACTTAATTGCTGAGCGACTTGGTTTTACTGGAGCAATCGGCACTAAAGCAGAGATTAAAGATGGCAAGTACACCGGAAACCTCATTGGCAAGTTGTTACACAGAAAAGAAAAGGCTGTTGCAATTCAAGAGCTAGCAGAATCTCGCGGTATAGATCTGCACGAATGCTTCGCTTACTCAGATTCTCATAATGATCTGCCGCTATTGAGCGCGGTTGGTAATCCCCGCGCCATCAATCCCGATGCAAAACTTCGTATTATGGCATTCTCTCAAGGGTGGCCGGTACATGATTTCCGTCGTCTACGTTGGCTTAATCGCGTGATTGGTCCCGTGGTTAGTCGTTTCGCAGGATTCTGGGTTTATATCACCGCTCGCTCACGTCGCTAGTTCTTTCACACCTCTGTAATGTAGGCCAGTTATGTCTGAGACCTTCCCATCATTCGCGCAAGAACTGCGCGATCGCAGCGATGATGATTTAACAAAGCTCTTCTCGTTGCGTCCAGATCTCATCACGCCAGTCCCTGCTGATATGACAGCGCTTTCTACTCGCGCGACATCTGCACCAAGTCTCTTGCGTGCGCTCGAAACTCTCAATCAATGGCAGCTCCAAGTACTCGAAGTATGCGCCGCGCTTGAAGATCCCTTCACTAAAAAAGAAGTCGTTGCCCTCAGCGATAAAGCAGCTGAATTGGTGATTGCCTACCTTCATTCCATCGCGCTTCTCTATCGTGACGGTTACGGCTATCGCTTGCCACGCGCAGTACGTGACATTCTTGGCAATGAACCTGCAGGCCTTGGACCACAAGCGGCTTCTCCGATTGATCTCTCTGTGATTAAAAAAGCGCCAGATTCTGCAAAAGAGATTCTTGCCAAATTGACCTGGGGACCACCTCGTGGCCAAGTGGGAGATATT
>JBEATV010000041.1:0-7719 GCA_041161815.1 Actinomycetota bacterium
CGTCGGTATCGCTCTCGATGCCGCATCGCGTGGATTGAGCGTCGCCCTGGTTGAAAGTGCAGATTTTGCTTCAGGCACTTCCTCAAAGTCATCCAAGTTGATTCACGGTGGATTGAGATATTTAGAGCAGTACGATTTCAAACTAGTCCGCGAAGCTCTCCACGAGCGCGAACTTATGGTCAGCACTCTCTCACCACACCTCGTTAAACCAGTTTCATTTCTCTATCCACTTCAGGAGAAGCTCAAAGAGCGCACATATGTTGGCGCTGGCATGGCGCTTTACGACGCGCTGCGAGGTTTCAAAAGAGCGTTGCCATGGCATAAGCATCTGACTCAAAAGAAGATTAGCGAGATAGCTCCTTCGCTTCGCCTTGATGTGATCACTGGCGGTTATCAATATTTTGATGCGCAAGTTGACGATGCGCGACACACTATGACGATTGCACGAACTGCAGCGAAGTACGGCGCCGTTATAACAACGCGGACTCGATGCGAAGAACTAGTAAAAAAGGGCAAGAAAATCGTGGGCGCTATTGTCAGAGATCTTGAAACTGGCGAAGATATTGAAGTTCGTGCCAAAACCACAATCATGGCTGCTGGCGTATGGACCGATCCGCTCTATGAGAAGTTTGAAATCAAGCCAGGGTATGCAGTTCGCATGTCCAAAGGTGCGCACATTGTGGTTCCTGGTAATGCAATTAAGTCTGAAACTGGCGTCATCATCAAGACCGATGTTTCCGTGCTCTTCATTATTCCGTGGGGCGATAAGTGGATTGTTGGCACCACTGATACTGACTATAACGAGAGCCGTGAAGAGCCGTTGGCTTCACGCGAGGATGTCACTTACATCATTAATCAAGCAAACCGCGTTCTAGAGCCTAAATTGCGCCGGGATCAAGTCATTGGCGTATTTGCTGGTTTGCGTCCTTTGGTTTCAACAGATCCAGATTCGCCGACTACCAAGCTCTCACGCGAACATGTGGTCGATAGTCCAGTTCCTGGTTTCGTATCGATTGCAGGTGGTAAGTACACGACATATCGCGTCATGTCAGAAGATGCAGTCAATGAAGCGATTAATCATCTGCGTCGACTGGTTCCAGAATCAGTCACAGAGACGCTTGCAATCATTGGTGCCGAGGGTTATTCGGTTCTCATGAATCAGATTCCACGTTTAGCTGAGAAGTTTGATCTCTCTGAAAAAACCATCGACCACCTTCTCAACCGTTATGGCTCATTGATTGACGAGGTTCTTGAGGCGGCTGCCGAAGACGAAGATTTGCTCAAGCTGGTTACACCCGAGCTTCCATATATCCGCGCCGAGATTCTCTATGCGGTTACCCACGAAGGTGCAAGAAGCGTTGATGATGTTCTCTCGCGCCGAACCAGAATCGCATTTGAATCAAAAGATCAGGGGCTGGGCGTTGCTCAGTTAGTGGCTGACTTGATAGCCCCAGAGTTAGGTTGGAAGAAGACCGAGAAGAACGCGTCACTCAAAGAGTATGAGGCGTTAGTTGCTCGACAGAACGCAATACTTCTTGATGCAAAGAAGTCAGAATCTAAAGTTAGTTAGTTCTTAATCTGACCTTTGCAGGTATCCACGACTACTGGTGGCTTGGTTGGCTTGGGTGTTGGAGTGGGAGCAACTACTTCTGGACCTTGTTCTAAAGTGAAGGAAATATTCTGTCGAATCTCTGCATGTGTTCCGGTCTGATCAACGAATGCAATGAAGCCTTCTGTTAATCCAGCTGGAAGTTTGCGCAGTGAGAGAGTCCAGACACCGGCTGCATCTCGGACCGGGGTCTGTTCGACTCGCTTAGGAGATTCGCCATTGAGTCTAAATGCGACGGTACCTGTTACGACCGGATTACCGGAGGGACGTCGGACTTCAACCTTGATTCGTACGGGTTTATCGGTACTCGTAGCGTTAATACTTGATACCAAGAGCGTTGTTGGTTCTTTGACTGGCAAATAATCACCGGTTTGTGGCGTCCAGATTCCGCGCGTGAGTTCGAGGAATGATGAAGTAGTGCCACGAAAGACGTTGAGATCTACACGTGTTGAGGCAACTCCGTACTTCTTGCCAATTCCACACGATGAGTACTGCCAAATCTGCCATAGTGAAGAACAGTTTGACGTTGACCATGAGTGAACGAAGCAACCAAAAATCTTACGACCTGGTTCGGCAGTTGGATCGGCAGGATTGACGCCATATTGGGCTTTCCATAACGGATATTGGCGAAGCTTCTCGCTACGGACCATCGCTTGCTCTAGGAAGGTTGGGTACGAATAGAAGAATGGCTTGCGTCCCGTCTTGGCATGCATGGTTTCGAGCCATGTTTCTGCCCAGAGCGTGACCAGCGAACGAGGGGCGTACTTGGTACATGTGCTTCCCGATGATGCAACGCAGTTATTTTCAAGATCAAGCGCGTAAGGAAGATCGCGCTCTGTGTAACCACCGAGGCTCGAGAGACGCCAGATTGCTTTCTGGGCCTGCGCCTGTGCATCGCGGATGACAGCATCGCGATCGGTCGTATTGGGCAGAATTGTGTAGTGGTAATAACCGGTAAAGATTCCAGCCGCCTGCGCAGCGTTGCGATCCATCAAGAGATATTTCAATGCGAGAGCATCAGCATCATCTCGAGTATCTGAAGCTTTGATCATCACAAAACGGATTCCTGCTTCGTACATCTTTACGAAATCGATGGGTTTATCACCTGGATGTTGCCACCTGCTGACGTCGGTGCCATGAATTCGTCCGCCTGGGCCTGTCACTGCAATGAGTTCATCCGGCGTGCTGATTGTCGGGGATTGCTCAACAACAATGGAACGCGATTTGGTGGTGTGTGTTTTGCCACCGATTGATACTCGCGCGCGGTAGGACGCTTGGCCTTCTAGTGCGGTAGCGCGGGCTTGGATTTTCCAAGCGCCGCTTGGAGTCGATTTTGTGCGGAGCCGTGTGTCGCTCCAACTATTTCCTAGCTTCACATCAATGCGCACCACAGCGTTCTTTACCTTAGGTTTGATGACCCCGTGAAAGGTGACTTTTTGTTCAGGGAAGGCAGGTGTTTGAACCAAGAAGAAGGAGGAAGTGGGAGTTACAGCGCTTGCAGGTGAGAGCAGACCAGAGAGAAGTGCAACGCTGATTGCAGAGATGAGAAGTCGGGAGCGAATCACTCCGCAATTATGGCGATTTGAAGAGCAAAAATCTCATTACACGCGCGCTCAAGTGCCTCGCGGTGTGAGTCTTTCCTTATATGAGTGTAGTCATGAGATCCACTCAATTTCTCAGCATCTACAAAACTTAACTTCAGTTGTTTGTTATCAAATGAGACCAATCGAGCGTCAAAATAGGCAAGCCACGCCACACGATTCTCGCGCTCGAGCAGATCGAGTACATCATTCCAGCGGTTTTTGATCTCCTGGAGCGTCAATTCAGAAGTCATGAATGGTGTTAACTAATTGAGAATTGCGAAGAGGCCCGCAGCTACTGCAACCAACGTTGTCAGAATCTTCCCAGGAACGGTAGCAAGATACTTCTTTCCTGCATTGAGGTAGGTCAGAGCAAAGATGAGAACTCCAGCGCCAACAATCAAGAATGTGGTCGTGGCGAGATCATCTTTTCCGGTCTGATATCGCAGATTAATGAGACCAATTGCAATTAATGCATATGCTGCGTAGCGAAAGTATTGGATGGAGGTCATGATTGAGAATTACTCCTGATCCTGTTTCGTTGCATGTGAAGAGTCGGAAGGCAGCAACCATGCGCGTTCTGGATTGAACGAGTAGTTCGCAATCTTGCCTACAGGGACAATCTCGTCATAGATGGGATCAGAAACTACGGCAACTATTTCGCCTTCATGCGTATCTAAGGTGTATTCAACGTGATTTCCATAGAAAACAACGTTGGTGACCTTGCCTTCACCCTTGTCAAAGTCTGTTCCACGTGACTTGGAGGAAGTAACGCTGATGGACTCAGGCCTTACCAACAGAACCGGTTTTTTCGAAGCCAACGCTTTGGTTTGGGCCGCAACAGTCATCTTCTTTCCGCTGACGACAACTTTCGCTTCTCCATTACGAGCCTCTACAGCACTCTCAACTTCCAAGAAGTTTGAGCGGCCAATGAAATCCGCCACAAAGACGGAAGAAGGACGGCGATAGACCTCATCTGGCGTGCCGACCTGTTCAACTACTGCGTTTCGCATGACAACAATGCGATCTGAAAGGCTCATTGCTTCGTCTTGATCGTGCGTCACAAAGATGCTTGTGATTCCAAGTCGGCGTTGAATGGAGCGAATCTCAACGCGCATTTGTGCACGGAGTTTTGCATCCAGGTTTGATAGCGGCTCATCAAAGAGAAGTACTTTGGGACGAACAACCATGGCGCGGGCGAGTGCTACGCGTTGTTGTTGGCCGCCAGAAAGTTGATTTGGAGCGCGATTAGCAAGGTGAGAAAGACTCATCGATTCCAAGACTTCTGCGACTGCGCTCTTGATTTCACTTGAGGACATCTTCTTTACGCGCAAACCATAAGCAACGTTGTCAAAGACTGTCATATGAGGAAAGAGCGCATACGACTGGAAGACCATACCCATGGGGCGCTTATCTGGTGTCATAGCGCTGAGATCATCACCATCAAGGAGAACCTGTCCGCCAGTTGGCGTTTCAAATCCTGCGATCATACGAAGCGCCGTGGTCTTGCCACACCCGGATGGTCCAAGGAGAGTTACGAATTCACCTGGGTTGATTGTGAGTGAGAGTTCGCGGACTGCGACGACTTTCTCTTTGCCGTTACCAAATTCCTTGGTAAGGCGTTCGAGTCTGAGGCTGCCGGTCTTGGTTGCCATTATTTCTCCTTAGCGTCCTGTCACCATGGGGCGATCGATTGAAACTTGAGTTCTACGTACTAGGAGGTTGATGAGCCCTCCAATAATCAGAATTAACACGATCAAAATGCAGCAGAGAGCAAATACATTTCCGTATCTACCTTGATCGGCCTCAGCCAGAATCTTCTGGGTCAGAATTGAAGTATCAGGAGTTACGAGGAAGATGATGGGGGAGAGCGTTGTCATGGAGTGAGCAAACGCGTACATCAATCCTGATAGGAAAGCGCCGCTAATAAGAGGCAATGTGACTAATCGGAATGTCTTGCCGCCAGCCGCACCGAGTGATGCTGATGCTTCTTCAATTGCAGGATCAATCTGTTGCAACTGAGAAATACCGGATCGTTGACCGGCCGGGCTTGAACGGATGATGTAGACCATCACGATCGCAACAGCTCCACCGAAGATTGCACCGCCACCACCTACTTGTGGGAAGACGGTGACACCGCCGATCTTGACTGGATCGTTATAGGTGATGGCATAACCAATACCGATAACTGTTCCTGGAACAGCAATACCGAGCATGCCAAGGAAATCTAACGCCTCAGAACCGCGACGCACTTTGCGGATAACGAGCCAGGCAATGAGCATTCCGAAGAATCCAGCAAGAGGAGTTGCCATCAATGCAAGCATCGTTGTGGTCTTAATCGCGCCGTTAGCAAAGCCGCCCAAAAGATAACGGAAGTGATCTAGCGTGAATTCGTTGTTGACGCCAATGATTTGGACAAATGCACCGAACAAGACAGTGAGATATACAAGAGAAATCAAGAGCGTGAGAAGGCTCGTAACAGAAAGCAGGAAGAACTTGGCTGGCTTTGACGTAACCAGAGTTGGTCTTCCACTTGGCTTTCCAGTTACGGAGACAACGCTGCGTTTCTGGGCCCAATATCGCTGGATGAGAAATACAAAGAGCGCAGGCAATAGAAGAAGCGTTGAGTATCCCGCCGCAAGTGAGATGTCATAATCACCGTTGATGGCCATGTATGCACGCGATGCAAGTACCGTGTAATTACCGCCGATAATCAAGGGGTTTGCCAGGTCGGCGATGGTTTCAATAAAGAGCAATAAGAAAGAACCTGCAAAACCTGGAATCAAGAGTGGCAATGTAACGGTACGGAAGATGCGCCACTTATTTGCACCCAAACTTGAACCAGCTTCATCAAGCGCAGGATCAAGACTGCGAAGCATTCCAAGCAAATTCATATAAGCGATGGGGAAAAATGAGAGCGTAAGAACCAGAACCAGTCCAGGGTAACCGTAGAGCGTAGGTCTCCAATCAAAGATTCCACGAGTGATCATTCCACTTCGACCAAAAAGAACGATGATGGCAGTGGCGAATGCGAATGGGGGAGAAATGATCGGAACCAAATTGATGATGTGAAGAACTTTCTTGCCACGGAAATCTACGCGAGCTTGGGTGTAAGCCATGATGAAGCCGAGCAAAGTTCCTAGGGTTGCAACAGAGAGGCCAAGCTTTATCGTGTTCCAAATAATGTCTCTGGTGACGACATCAGAGAGAGAGTTAGTGAGAATTGCGCTACCAGAAGGCTGGGTTGAATAAACGAGAATATTGAGCAGCGGAAGGACAATGAGAAGACCGATGATCAGTACAACAAGCACCAATGCAATCTTGGTGAATATGTCGTACTTAGCTCCGCTGGTTTTGATTGCCAATTTCAATCTCCTCTAAAGACTTCTCATAAAGATAAGGGTTCTGAAGTTGATCTCCAGAACCCTTATCTCGTCTAGAACTTACATTGTTTTACTTAGCTGATGATGCGAGCGCAACTTCTTTGTCAAAGCGCGCCTTCAGACGAACTGCTGCAAGACCAGCCTTTTCTGCGTCATAGTCCAAGAGATTAATCTTCTTGAGTTGAACCATGCGGCGATCGTATTTCGCATTTGGGTTGGTCAAGACTTGGAATGACTCAGCAGAAGAAGGTCCGAGGTTTTGTGCCTCAGCAGAGAGTGTGAAATCAACGTATGCCTTACCAGCATCTGAGTTCTTTGCTCCCTTAACTAGCGCAACTGCGCCAATCTCAAAGCCGGTTCCTTCTTTAGGGAAAGAAACAACGAGAGGATTGCCGCGGAGGATGGCTGCTGTGCAGTCATGTGAGAAAACAAGTCCGACTGCAACTTCACCGCGACCGAGTGGACCAGTTGGGCCAGCTCCGCTACGTGTGTATGAGAGAACGTTCTTATTCATATCCTTCATGAAATCAATAGCGGCATCCTCTGAACCAAGGCGAAGAACCTGTGAGTAAAGAGTTGTGTACGCGGTTCCTGAAGTACCAGGGTGCGCCATCATGATGTTGCCCTTGAGTTTGGCGCTGGTGAGATCGTTCCAACTTGTTGGAGCACGAAGACCCAGACGCTTTAGTTCATTTTTATTGGAGCAGAAAGCGAGAGCGCCCATATAGACACCAGTCCAGTAACCATCTGCATCCTTATGTTGAGACTTCAACATGTTGCGCGTTGGAGACTTATAGGTATCGAGCACACCTTGAGTTCGAGCCGAGATGTATGTGTCATTTGGTCCGCCATGCCAGACATCAAATTCAGGATTGTTCTTAGACGCAATTCAGGATTGTTCTTAGACGCGACGAGTCGAGTCAGACCTTCACCTGCAGAGAGTCGGACAAATTTTGTGGTGATTCCGGTCTTCTTCTGGAAAGCAGAAGTCATTGCAAGACACCATGCTTCTTGCGCGCCGCAGAGGACGTTGAGAGTTCCGGTTAGCTTGCGACCTTGTGCATACTGGAGGTTTCCGTTTACACGTTCACAGGTATATGTGACTCCAGAGATGGTGCGAACCTGGCCTTCTTGCGCACACTTGCTG
>JBEATV010000010.1:0-22047 GCA_041161815.1 Actinomycetota bacterium
ATTGGTAGAGCTGCTCGTAACGTTTCAGGTGAAGTTCATATGTATGCCGACAACATTACTGATTCGATGGCTCGGGCCATTGATGAGACAAACCGGCGACGGGCTAAGCAAGTGGCCTATAACGAAGCGAATGGAATCGACCCACAGCCGCTGCGGAAAAAGATTGCCGATATCACCGACTTGATAGCTCAAGAAAGTGATGACACCTCAGCGCTCTTGTCAGGTAATAAGAAGCGTAGCGTTACTGAGACTCCAGTTGGCGTGCATGCCAAATCGCTCGTAGCCTTACCTCGGACCGAGCTCCTGGGTCTGATTAATTCACTCACTGAACAGATGCGCAACGCAGCATCTGAATTGCAGTTCGAGTTAGCCGCTCGATTACGTGATGAAATCAAAGAGTTGAAACGAGAACTACGTGCAATGGAAGAGGCGGGTATTTGATGAGCGCTGATCGTTTGATCGTGCGCGGCGCCCGCGAACATAATTTGAAGAATGTCTCTTTGGATTTACCACGCAATGCCATGATTGTTTTCACTGGACTATCGGGTTCAGGTAAGTCATCCCTTGCATTCGACACAATCTTCGCTGAGGGGCAGAGACGTTATGTCGAATCGCTCTCAGCTTACGCACGGCAGTTCTTGGGCCAGATGGATAAACCAGATGTTGACTTCATAGAGGGGCTTTCGCCAGCAGTATCCATCGATCAGAAATCAACCAATAGAAACCCACGCTCTACGGTTGGAACTATTACCGAGGTTTATGACTACCTCCGCCTTCTTTTTGCACGTGCCGGCAAACCTCACTGTCCTGAGTGCGGAAAGGCGATTGCAAAGCAGACGCCTCAGAATATTGTTGATCAAATCCTTGAACTTCCTCCCGAGACAAAATTTCAAGTTCTTGCACCGATGATCAGAGCTCGTAAAGGCGAGTTCGTTGATCTCTTTAGAGATTTGATTGCTCAAGGTTATTCCCGAGCTCGCGTTGATGGCACAACAATTGCTTTAACGGAAGCACCAAAATTAAAGAAGCAGGAAAAACATACGATTGAAGTGGTCGTCGATCGTTTGACTGCCAAGCCTGAAGGAAAACAGCGTCTAACAGACTCGATTGAGACCGCACTCAAACTTGCTAGTGGCCTTGTAACGCTCGAGTTTGTCGATGTTAAGACCGGAGAGAAGGAACGCACCTACAGCGAACTTCTTGCATGCCATGACTGCGGCCTTTCATTCCAAGAGATGGAACCTCGTTCATTCTCTTTCAATTCACCATTTGGCGCATGTGCTGAGTGCACAGGCATTGGTTCGAAACTTGAGGTAGATGAGGAACTAGTTATTCCTGATGACTCACTCTCAATTGAAGATGGTGCAATCGCGCCTTGGTCTGGTGGTCAGTCTGCGGATTACTTCCTTAATCTTCTTGAAGCACTTGCAGCCGATGTGAAGTTCTCGATGAAGACCCCTTGGACCAAACTCTCATCGAAGGCTAGAGATGCCATTCTCAATGGATATGACTACGAAGTTCATGTTCGCTACAAAAATCGCTACGGTCGAGTTCGCAATTACTCGACTGGCTTTGAAGGTGTAATTCCCTTTGTACAACGCCGTCATGCTGAAACAGATAGCGACTACAGCCGTGAGAAGTACGAGGCGTACATGCGAGAAACACCATGTCCTGCATGTAAAGGTTCGCGCCTTAAGCCAGAGGTTCTCGCAGTAACGCTTGGTGAGAAAAACATCGCGGAGATCTGCGAACTCTCGATTGAAGATTGCGCCAAGTTTCTCAAAGGTCTGAAATTGCCAGCCCGTGAAGCGAAGATTGCAGAGCGCGTAATGAAAGAGGTACATGCCCGCTTAGGTTTCTTGCTAGATGTAGGCCTGGAGTATTTAACGCTGGCTAGACCGGCAGCAACCCTTTCTGGTGGCGAAGCCCAACGCATTCGGTTGGCCACCCAGATTGGTTCAGGGCTGGTGGGAGTTCTCTATGTTCTGGATGAACCAAGCATTGGGCTACACCAGCGCGACAATAAAAGATTAATCGAAACCCTGACCCATCTTCGCGATCTGGGAAATACTCTCATTGTCGTTGAACATGATGAAGAGACCATCCGTACCGCTGATTGGATTGTTGATATTGGCCCAGGCGCGGGCGAACATGGCGGGGAGATCGTTGTATCAGGTGATTATCAAGCTCTAGTTGACTCGAAGCGATCGATTACGGGCGCATATATATCAGGCCGTTCTCAACCGTGAGATTAACCCAAAACGCAGTCTCACAATTAAGGAAGCTAAAGAAAACAACCTTAAGAACCTAGACGTCACTATTCCGCTCGGCGCTTTTGTTTCGGTTACGGGTGTCAGTGGTTCTGGAAAATCAACTCTAGTTAACGACATTCTCTATTCAGTCCTAGCAAACAAGCTCAACGGAGCTCGAATTGTTCCTGGTCGACATCGAACAATTACGGGTATCGATCACTTAGACAAAGTCGTCCATGTAGATCAATCTCCGATTGGACGAACTCCACGTTCTAATCCAGCAACGTATACCGGAGTCTTTGACAAGATCCGCGCCCTCTTTTCTGAAACTAGCGAAGCCAAAGTCCGTGGTTACCAGCAAGGACGCTTCTCGTTCAACGTCAAAGGCGGGCGATGTGAAAACTGCGCAGGCGATGGAACCATCACAATCGAGATGAACTTTTTGCCTGACGTGTATGTTCCCTGTGAAGTTTGCCATGGTGCGCGCTACAACCGTGAGACCCTGGAAGTTCATTACAAAGGCAAGACCATCGCAGAAGTTCTCGATATGCCGATTGAAAAAGCCACAGATTTCTTCGAGTCAATTCCTGCCATTCATCGATACTTGAAAACGCTCTGTGATGTTGGCTTAGGTTATGTAAGACTTGGACAGTCTGCACCAACGCTGTCAGGAGGCGAAGCCCAACGCGTGAAGTTAGCAACCGAACTTCAACGCCGTTCCACAGGGCGCACAATCTATGTACTTGATGAACCAACCACCGGATTGCACTTTGAAGATGTACGAAAGTTGCTCATGGTTCTGCAGAGATTAGTTGATACTGGAAACACCGTAGTAGTAATCGAACATAATATGGATGTCATCAAGTGCGCTGATTGGGTAATCGATTTAGGGCCCGAAGGTGGATCGGGTGGGGGAACTCTGGTCGCTGAAGGAACACCCGAGTCAGTCGCAAAGGTGAAGTCAAGCTACACCGGAAAGTTCCTTGCTGAAGCGCTCAAGAAGTAGCCATGGCAGATCCTGCGACATATCGTCCAACTGAAATCCCTGATGAACCCGGGGTCTATAGATTCTTCAATGATAAGAACGAAGTTATCTACGTTGGTAAGGCGAATTCTCTTAAGAACCGTTTGAACTCTTACTTTCAGAAAAATGTGGGGGAGAAGACCTTTCGCATGATCCATGCGGCTAACCGCGTTGATTGGACGATAGTCCGAACAGAGGTGGAGGCTCTACAACTCGAATTCACATGGATAAAGGAAGAGAACCCAGCCTTTAATGTGCAGTTCAAAGATGACAAGTCTTACCCATACCTGGCGCTGACTATCAATGAAGAGTTTCCTCGAATTTTCATTACTAGAAGATCTAAACGGAAGGGAACCGTATATTTCGGTCCTTTTGCTCATGCCTGGGCGCTGCGTACAACCTTTGATGTTTTACTCAAACTTTTTCCAGTTCGCTCCTGCACAGACTCCAACTTTGAGCGCGCTAAGCGGATCAAACGCCCATGCCTTTTAGGGGATATTGGTAAGTGCGCCGCCCCTTGTGTCGAACGCATCTCGGCGAACGAACATTTAAAGCTCGCCAAAGAGATGCAGAAGTTCATATCTGACGGCTCGGCCGATATCACCGATGAGTTACGTAAAGAGATGGAGCGAGCGGCACAGTCAGAAGAGTTCGAAAGAGCGGGCAAGATCAGAGATCAACTCACTGCTCTCGAACGCGCATCTGAGTCGACTGATGCTGCGATCTCAGACTCCATAACCGCTGATTTCATTGCGATTCATGAGGACATCACTCACGCCGCTGCTTCAATATTTCGTGTCCGCCACGGCCGAGTTGTCGGTTCGAAGTCTTGGGTGATGGATCGAGCAAATATCCCAGAAGAAACTCCATTGCTGAATGCCACTATCAATCAGATATATCAGGAGTTCGAGCCTGTTCGAGAGATTCTGGTTAATAGAGATGTCGAAGACGAAGCCATGTCAGAATTTCTCTCGCAGAAGTTCGATCTGAAAATCGCCATCAAGAGACCTGAGAGGGGCGAGAAATCTGAGCTGTTAGATACAGTCAAGAGAAATGCTCATCATGCCCTGGTCCAATTCTTAAGCAAACGCGCTAACGATGCGGGGGTGAGTGGGCGTGCCCTTGAGGATCTTGCAAATGCCCTTAACCTTGAGGAGTTACCTTTACGTATCGAATGTTTTGATATCTCAAATATTCAAGGAACGTCAGTAGTAGCCTCCATGGTCGTCTTTGAAGATGGTCAAGCGAAGAAAAGTGAGTATCGACGCTTTGGTATTGATGATAAGGAAAAATTCGACGACACCCGAGCGATGCATCATGTAGTAACAAGACGATTCAAGCGCTATCTCGCAGAGAAGGATCTTGACTTAGCTGAAGTTGAATTGAGTGGAGGGGAGCGTCCAAAGTTTGCTTATCCGCCACAACTTGTCATTGTTGACGGTGGACGTGGCCAAGTTAATGCAGCCGCGAGAGCTTTTGAGGAGTTGGGTATTTCAAATATTGCCCTGGTTGGTTTGGCGAAGCGCCTGGAGGAGATCTGGTTTCCGCATCAGAGTTATCCAGTTATTCTTCCGCGTCATAGTGAGGCGCTCTATCTGGTCCAAAGAATTCGAGATGAAGCGCATAGATTTGCCATCACTTTTCATCGCTCCAAACGTTCTCGTCTGATGTTGGAGTCTTTATTGGATGAGATTCCTTCATTAGGCGAAGTTCGTAGATTGGCTCTCCTTGAGCATTTTGGTTCGATTGCGGCGTTAAAGAAAGCGTCGATTGACGAGATTTCAGCCCTGCCTGGCATCGGTCCGAAGAGCGCAGAAAACATAGTTCGAGCAATTGCCGAAAAAGAGAGTCAGATTTCTATAGACACCTCCACTGGCGAGATTATCGAGGGCTCTTGAACAAGCTTTTGGCAGATGCTTGACACCCCTAGCATGATTGCACCATGAATCGTGAGTTAGTTGTCATCACCGGAATGAGCGGCGCTGGACGCTCAACCGTCGCTCATGCAATGGAAGACCACGGTTGGTATGTGATCGATAACCTGCCACCACTACTTCTGCTTTCTGTCTTTGATATGACTGAGCGATCGGCAGATTCAGTAGCTGTTGTTATTGATGTTCGTGGACGGCAGTTCTTCGACGATCTCAACCGTTCACTGGCTGAGTTAGCTGAACGTGGAATATCTCGCAAAATTATCTTTGTTGATGCAGCTGATGATGTGTTGGTTCGTCGATTCGAATCTTCACGCAGACCTCATCCACTACAAGGCAATGACCGCATAGTTGACGGAATTGATCGAGAGCGTGAGAAACTTCGAGAACTTCGTTCCGGAGCTGATCTTGTCGTGGATTCCTCACAGCTCAATGTGCACCAACTTGAGAAGAAGATTTCAGAGCTCTTCTCAACTGATTCGTCTGCATCTCTCAAAGTCAACGTGCTCTCCTTCGGCTATAAATTTGGACTTCCCGTGGATGCCGATCTTGTAATGGATTGCCGATTCATTCCCAATCCGCATTGGAATCCAGAACTTCGTCCGAAGAATGGCCTTGATGGCGAAGTAAGCCAAGCTGTTCTGAGTGCAGAGAATGTGGGTGAATTCTTAGATCGATACGTCTCTCTATTTCAAAGTATTGGGCAGGGTTATTTGCGTGAAGGAAAGAAGTACATAACTCTGGCAATTGGGTGTACGGGCGGAAAACATCGCAGCGTTGCAGTCGCGGAAGAACTTGCTCGACGCATTAATGGCTTTCAACTTGATTCTGAACATCGCGTCTCAGCCCATGCAATCCACCGTGATTTAGGACGTGAGCGTTGACCCAGCCAAAAGTCGTCGCATTAGGTGGCGGCCACGGTCTGGCAGCGACACTTCGCGCACTTCGACAAATCACGCCACAACTCACGGCTATCGTGACAGTTGCCGACAATGGCGGTTCCAGTGGTCGACTACGTGAAGAGTTTCATTCTCTGCCTCCCGGTGATTTACGAATGGCGCTCGCAGCGCTCTGCGCTGATGATGAATGGGGTAGAAGTTGGGCGGAGATTTTGCAATATCGATTCACTTCCGCCGGCGCACTTGATGGACATGCCCTGGGAAATCTTCTTCTCACTGCGCTCTGGGATCGCGACGGAGATCCCGTTCAAGGAGTCGATCGAGTTGGCGCATTACTGAAAGTTGTTGGCAGAGTCCTACCAATGGCTTTGGAACCACTGGATATTGAAGGCGTTTTCAAAACTTGGGAAGGAACTCATGTTGTGAGAGGGCAGAAAGAGGTGGCCTTAAGTCGAGGTAACTTGGAAACTCTGCGACTCATTCCGGAAAATCCAACACCCACTCAAGAAGGTTTACGCGCTATTAAAGAAGCAGATTTCATAACTCTTGGTCCTGGTTCATGGTTCTCGAGTGTCCTGCCTCATCTATTAATTGCCCAACAGCGTGAGGCGATTGAGAGTTCACCAGCGAAGAAAGTGATAGTCCTCAATCTTGATGCCGCTCCACACATGCAGGGAGACGAACTTGCGGGAAGTTCTCCCGCCACTCATCTCACAGTTCTTCGTAATTTCGCCCCAAAACTACGGTGTGATATTGCTCTAATGGATAGCTCTATCGCTGCCCAGAGCGAAGTGCAAGATGAGCTAGAAGAAATAGTCAGAGAAATGGGCGGCCGGGTAGTTGTGGCCGATCTCGCATCGAATCCAGGAAGTAATCACCATGATCCAGCAAAACTATTTTCAGCTTTCAGCCACATTTTCCAAGCGGAGATGCTTAGATAACGCTCATGGCAATGACCGCGTCAGTCAAAGACGAACTAAGTCGTCTATCGATCGCTAAACCATGTTGCCGAAAGGCTGAGGTTTCGGCCATCTTGCGCTTCGCTGGCGGACTTCACATTTCTGCCGGGAAAATCATGGTTGAGATCGAGCTCGACACCGCCCAAGCGGCGCGAAGAATTCGCAAAGATATTGCCGATGTTTATGGGCATGATTCTGATCTTGCTGTTATTAGCGCTGGTGGTTTACGTAAAGGCAGCAGATATCTTGTACGGGTTATTAAAGATGGGGATGCGCTTGCGCGCCAGACTGGATTAGTTGATTCACATGGCAGGCCAGTACGTGGACTTCCACCACAAGTTGTCTCAGCTGGCATTTGTGACGCCGAAGCTGCCTGGCGTGGAGCATTTCTTGCACATGGTTCACTTACCGAGCCTGGTCGATCTTCTGCTCTTGAGATCACTTGTCCTGGACCTGAAGCAGCTCTAGCGCTCGTTGGAGCCGCTCGCCGTCTTGGAATAACGGCAAAGGCGCGTGAAGTTCGTGGAGTAGATCGTGTCGTTATCCGCGATGGCGATGCAATAGGTGTCTTACTTACTCGACTTGGTGCTCACGAAAGTGTCATGGCTTGGGAAGAGCGACGTATGCGACGCGAAGTGCGCGCTACAGCAAATCGACTCGCAAACTTTGATGATGCAAATCTCCGTCGTTCTGCTCGCGCAGCAGTCGCGGCCTCTGCTCGAGTACAACGAGCTATGGAAATTTTGGGCGATGACGTTCCAGAACATCTGCGAGAAGCAGGACAGCTGCGCATTACTCACGGACAGGCAAGTCTGGAAGAACTAGGTTCACTCTCTACGCCTCCAATGACCAAGGATGCAATCGCTGGACGAATCCGCCGCCTGCTAGCGATGGCTGATAAGCGAGCAAGTGATTTGGGTATCCCAGATACTGAGGCTGGACTCTCGCCCGATCTTCTCAATTAGTCCTCTCAATTTTTCTCTAGGTTTTCCTGTCTGCCGAACTTCACTGATAGGATTCATCCGAGTCCACAAGGTCGTGGCAAAAATAAGAAATTTCGATTGGTGCGCTCTTGAATGCGCATCGCATGGAGCGTGGTCATAGTGGTTAAGGTTGGAATCAACGGGTTTGGACGTATCGGACGAAACTTCTTCCGTGCGGCTCTTGCATCAAATGCTGATATCGAAATTGTCGCGGTAAATGACCTCACCGATATCGCGACATTGGCGCACCTTTTGAAGTACGACTCGATTCTTGGCCGCCTCAATCAAACCGTTACTCATGACGATAAATCCATCACTGTCGGAGGAAAGACCTTCCGAGTATTTGCCGATAGAGATCCTGCGGCTCTGCAATGGGGCTCAGTCGGTGCCGACATAGTTGTTGAATCAACAGGGCACTTCACTAAGGCGGCCGATGCCAAGAAACATATGGTTGGGGGAGCAAAGAAGGTTGTTATCTCTGCCCCAGCAACTGATGAAGATGTGACCCTCGTACTCGGAGTCAATGATTCTGCCTATGACCCCGCAAAGCACCACGTCATCTCTAATGCGTCGTGCACCACAAACTGTTTGGCGCCTATGGCCAAGGTTCTCCACGAAAACTTTGGAATCGTCCGTGGTTTCATGACCACCGTTCATGCATATACCAATGATCAGGTCATCCTTGATTTCCCACATAAGGATCTTCGTCGCGCACGTGCTGCTGCAACAAACATCATTCCAACCTCGACTGGTGCAGCCAAGGCCATCGGATTGGTACTTCCAGAACTCAAGGGCAAGCTTGATGGCTACGCACTCCGTGTTCCAGTCCCAACCGGATCAGTCACTGATCTCACTGTTGAACTCGGTAAAGAGACAACAGCAGCAGAAATCAATGCTGTAATGAAAAAGGCAGCAGAAGGTCCGCTCAAAGGAATCTTGTATTACACAGAAGACCCCATCGTCTCGTCCGACATTGTCACGGATTCACATTCATGCATCTTTGATGCAGGCATCACCAAGGTGATTGGCAATCAAGCAAAGGTGGCTGGTTGGTATGACAACGAGTGGGGTTATTCAAACCGCCTCGTTGATCTCATGAAGTTCATCGGCAAAAGCCTTTAAATAGGCTGCGCTTGATGCAACCACTGGTCATCCAACAGCTCGCATCACTCGATGTGGCTGGTAAGAAAGTTTTGTTACGTTGTGATCTCAACGTCCCACTCAAAGATGATGGATCCGGCAAACGAACCATCACAGACGATGGTCGCATCCGCGCATCACTTCCCACAATCACCGAACTTCTTGATAAAGGCGCGGCTCTCGTGATTGTTGCTCACCTCGGAAGACCCAAAGGTGAGAAGAAGCCCGAACTCTCACTGGCGCCAATTGCAGCGCGCTTATCCGAGCTACTTAATCGTGAAGTCCGCTTTGCAACAGACACAGTCGGTCCTAACGCTGATGCGCTTGTTCAGGCGATGAAGCCTGGGGATATTGTCTTACTAGAAAATGTTCGTTATGAAACAGCTGAGACCAGTAAGGATGAATCTGAGCGTCGCGAGTTTGCCCAGAAGTTAGCTTCCTATGCAGATGTTTATGTCGGTGACGGCTTTGGTGCGGTACACCGGAAACATGCCTCTGTTTATGAGGCTGCCACAAACCTTCCTCATGCAGCAGGAAAGTTAATCGCCGCTGAAGTCGATGTGCTCAAGCAACTCACAGAAAATCCAGCCCGCCCTTACGGAGTTGTTCTCGGTGGCGCGAAAGTTTCTGACAAGATCGGTGTGATCACAAATTTGCTAGATAAAGTAAACATGTTGGCCATCGGCGGGGGAATGGTGTTTACATTCCTTGCAGCACAAGGCAAAGAGATTGGCACTTCTCTGGTCGAACAGGAATCAATTCCCTTGGTAAAGGATTTATTGGCTCGTGCATTAGAGCTCGGCGTAAGAGTTTTACTCCCCACCGATATTGTGGTTGCCCCCGCCTTCGCAGATGCTTCGCCAACTCTTGTAAGGGCAGATTCGATTCCGCACGATCAGATGGGTCTTGATATTGGGCCTGAGAGTGCGCAAACTTTTGCGAATGCAATCAACGAATGTAAGACAGTTTTCTGGAACGGCCCCATGGGCGTATTCGAATTCTCTAATTTTGCGGCCGGAACAAAGGTTGTTGCTCAAGCTCTGACTGAGGTCAAGGGCCTCTCCGTGGTTGGCGGCGGAGATTCAGCCGCTGCAGTCCGAGCCCTAGGTTTCAAAGATGAGGATTTTGGTTACATCTCCACCGGTGGCGGCGCATCTCTGGAATACCTAGAAGGTAAAGAGCTTCCCGGCCTCACCGCCCTAAGATAAGAACGTCACAGCAGAGCCAACTAACTCAGCAGCATCAAGGAGAGAATATGTCACGCCGCCCGATTATCGCTGGCAACTGGAAGATGAATCTCAATCATCTCGAGGCAATCGCAGTGACACAGAAGTTGGCTTACTCTCTTGAAGATCGCGATTTTGATGCGGTCGAAGTTGTTGTACTACCTCCATTTACTGATATCCGTTCTGTACAAACGTTGGTTGATGGCGATCGGCTCAAATTGAGTTATGGCGCGCAAGACATCTCCCCAGAAAAATCAGGTGCTTTTACTGGCGACATCTCCGGAAGTATGTTGAAGAAACTTGATTGTTCATATGTCGTAGTAGGACACTCAGAGCGTCGAGCAATCCATCATGAAGGTGATGCTTTAATCAATAAAAAGATTCGCGCAGTTCTCGACAACGAGATGATTCCAATCTTCTGTATAGGCGAAGAGCTATCAATTCGTGAGGCTGGTACACATGTTGATTATGTGCTCACTCAAGTTCGCCAAGGCCTGCAAGGCTTTCACAAGCCCGAACTCAAAAAAATTGTCTTTGCTTACGAACCAGTATGGGCTATCGGCACTGGTAAAACCGCGACACCAGACGATGCACAAGAAGTTTGTTCTGCGATCCGTCATGAACTAGCCAGAATCGGCAGCGACGAGATTGCTGCAGGCGCACGGATTCTTTATGGAGGTTCAGTGAAGTCAGCAAATATTGTTGACATCATGAAACAACCCGATGTTGACGGCGCTCTCGTCGGAGGAGCGAGCCTCGACCCTGAGGAGTTTGCACGCATCTGTAAGTTTCACCGGGTCCTCTAGGGTGGCAGACCCCTGCTGAACTCGCCCTGATTGGCCAGAGTTCGAGTGGGGTTACAGGTAGTATTTCCCTCTCAATCAGTCCCTAGCGGTCCCAAGGAGTTCAGTCGTGGCTTTAGCGCTCTCAATCCTGTTGGTTATCACCAGCATCTTGATGATCCTTCTAGTCCTTTTGCATAAAGGAAAGGGAAGTGGACTTTCAGATCTCTTCGGTGGCGGAATGTCATCTACCTATGGTGGGTCTTCAGTCGTTGAGAAGAATCTCGACCGCATCACAATTGTTGTAGGTGGAATCTGGTTTGCAACGATTATCGCCCTAGGTTTGGTTTTGAAGTAAGACCTGAACCGGAACGAAAATCAAACTAAAACCAAAATTAGAGCTAAATTTAGGAAGTAAAAGAAGGAGTATTCAATGGCAGGTGGAAGCGCAATTCGTGGCTCCCGTGTCGGTGCTGGCCCCATGGGCGAGGCCGAACGCGGTGAGGCTATTGCTCGATTCCGAGTCTCCTACTGGTGCCTGAATGGTCATGAGACCAAACCTTCTTTTGCTGAAGACGGCACAGTCGTTGTACCTGCAGAGTGGGATTGTCCTCGTTGTGGTTTTCCAGCGGGGCGTGACAAGAACAATCCGCCATCACCGACAAAAAATGAGCCATATAAAACACATCTAGCTTACGTAAAAGAACGTCGCACTGAAGCTGAAGCCAAGAAGATTCTTGACGCAGCCCTCAAGAAACTCCGTGGCGACGAGGATGAAGACTAAATTTCTTCGGCTGCTTTGCGCAGCTCGGCAATCCCTGCTTTACGATCTTTGAGGTGAAATCTCACCAACGGATAGTTGCGCGCACTCAGCGCTTCGTTATCGCCGAGCGCCTGCGCCATTACTAGCGTTTCAAAACCATAATCATGACCATCAATCGGCCAGTCAATATCGGAGCTTCCAGTAATCTGAATGAACGAACCCACCTTCGGCCCGCCTTTATGAAACTGACCTGTTGAATGCAAGAATCGCGGACCCCATCCAAAAGTTGTAGGCACGCCCGTACGTCGCTCTAAAATTTCTCGAAGTTGAAGAATCTCATCATCGGATCCACGATGTAAATAAGCCATGATCGCTATATATCCAGCTTTCTCTCTGGCAGCTGCGAGATAAGTGGCGAGTGAATCGAAGGTTGTGTCGGCAAAAACTGATACTGACTCACTTTCAAAGGCGGATTTCAGCTGATCTTTGCCCTGCGAATTCCAACGGCTGAGAAGCGCGCCCGTCTTTTCCTTTGCTTCTGTCACATTAGGTTGATTAAATGGATCTACCTTGAACAAAAATCCCAGGAGAGCGGTTACCCACTCCCAGAAGATGAATTGCTCGCCCAAGCTCGCCTCAACGCGGTACGGACCGACGCCAGAAAAAGTAATGACAGGGTAGAGGGAGCTTGATGAGTTTTCTGTGACAATCGGCAGGACTCCCTTTTCATCTTTACCGGTGGATTCTGCAATGAGCTGTTCGATCCAATCGCTAAGTCCCGGCAGCGTTGATCCCTTGTCACAAAAGCCGGTATAGGCGAATACAGGCAACGAAAGCGCTGCAGCAACTCTGACGACAGCGGAATCGACTTCCATGAAAGTTTCGGCAGCTGCTAACGCATCATCAAGCAAGACTGAGACATCGACACCAATAAGCGCAGCAGGTGTTAGTCCAAAAGCGCTCAAGGCGCTAAAGCGTCCGCCGACATTAGGGTCGGCATTAATCACGCGCAACCCAGCTTCGCGTGAGGCGGTGTCGAGTGGAGACCCTGGATCGGTCACTACAACAAGGTGATTGCGTGGATCTAGACCTTGTTGGCGCAGTGCACTTTCGGCTGCGCTTTTCTGTGATGCGGTTTCAATGGTTGAACCAGATTTAGACCCGATAACAAAACAAGTTTCCCTTAAATCTCTTGCAAGTACAGCGCTGACGTGATGCGGATCAGTCGAATCAAGAACAGTGAGTTCCTTCTGATAGACCGCAGCAATCACTTCGGGCGCTAGTGAAGATCCACCCATGCCACAGAGAACAAATCGACTATGACCCAATTCCCGAGACCACGCAGAGAGCGCATCCAGCGTCGGCAGAAGATCTCGTGATGAAGAAGGTAGATCAATCCAGTTGAGCCTCATGGCGGCTTCCTTCGCGGCGGCTGGACCCCATAACGTTGAGTCTTTCTTTGCCAGGCGTGAAGTTATGGCATTGAGTTCTGGCCACAGTGCACGTCCTTCATCAAAACCTGTCAGTTTGATCATTGGTGAGCAGCTGCCTCAACAGCGGCGATGAGTTCGAGCCATGGTTTGATGAACTTATCTATTCCTTCGCGTTCGAGTTTTTCGGCAACTTCTTCAATATCTATGCCGTGATCAGTAAGAGATGCGATGATTGCTCGAGCTGAGGAGTAGTTTCCGGCGATTGTGTTACCTCTAAAAGTGCCCCTATCTCTGACGGCGATAAGCGTTGGTTCAGGCATAGTGTTGACGGTGAGTGGAGCAATGAGCTCAATGACATACTGAGTTTCGTCGTATGCGGGATCCTTCACGCCAGTGGATGCCCAGAGTGGGCGTTGAATACTTGCCCCGAGTGATTCGAGAGACTGCCATCGCGCACTGGTCATCACCGCTTCGAAGTGTTCGTAAGCAAGGTGGGCATTGGCGATAGCGGCTCTGCCAAGAATTTGCGTGTTTGTGGAACCTTCAATTGATTTCAAACGCGCGTCAATCTCTGTGTCGACACGACTTATGAAGAAAGATGCAACAGAGTGAATATTGCTTACAGGTAAAGATTTCTTGGCCCGATCTTCTAATCCTGCGATAAACGCCTCCAAAACTTCTTGGTAACGCTTAACGGAAAAGATGATTGTGACATTCACGCTGATTCCCTCAGCAATGAGGGTTCTGATTGCTGGAAGTCCCTCGATAGTAGCGGGCACTTTAATCAATACATTTGGACGATCCACTTTCTGCCATAAATCACGCGCTTGTTCGATTGTCTTCTGGGTATCACGAGCAAAGCGAGGATCTACTTCAATGCTGACGCGACCATCAACACCTGCGGTGCGTTGATAAACTGGCATCAATAGGTCACACGCTTGTGCAACATCCGCAGTTGTGAGCTCAGTGATGATCGACTCGGCGCCATGTCCGCCCTGAGAGAGCGAACGAATATCGTCGGCATACAGTGATGATTGCGAGATGGCAGCCGAGAAAATTGCTGGGTTTGTGGTTACTCCTACAACAGACTCTGTTTCGACCAAGAGTTCGAGATTGCGTGATTTACCGCCTGTAATCAACCGCTCACGAGATAAGTCATCAAGCCAGATCGACGTTCCAGCGCTTGATACCGCCTTGAGAGTCTCGCTCATCGCTGGGAACTCGCTTCCTTTGCTTTCTTTATCGACTCACGTGCCGCAGATGCAACATTCTCTGGCGTGAAACCAAACTCTTTGAATAGGACCGGTGCAGAAGCAGAAGCGCCAAAATGTTCGAGCGAGACTGCTACTCCACAATCGCCAATAAGTTCCCTCCAGCCTTGGGCAATACCAGCTTCAATACTGACGCGCGCCTTGACTGAATTTGGTAGCACGGATTCACGATAGGCAGCATCTTCTTGATTGAACCATTCAATGCATGGCGCGCTGATCACTCGGGCCGTAATGTTCTCAGCGTGCAAAATTTCTGCTGCTTTCAGAGCAACCGCAACTTCAGATCCAGTAGCAATCAAGAGCACATCAGGTTTTGCCACATTATTGAGGGCGTAAGCACCGTGTGCTACAGCAGAAGCAGGGGCAAAGATTCCGCGATCCAGTACCGGTAGGTTCTGTCGCGACAAGAGAATGCCGGCCGGCTTACGTCGCCTAATGATTTCTCTCCATGCCACTACTACTTCGTTCGCATCTGCAGGACGGATGACATCAAGCCCCGGAATTGCTCGCAATGCCGCAATATGTTCGACTGGTTGGTGCGTAGGACCATCTTCACCAAGACCAATGGAGTCATGCGTCCAGACATATGTGACAGGGAGATTCATCAGAGCCGAGAGACGAACTGCGCCTCGCATGTAATCGCTAAACACCAAGAATGTTCCGCCAAAAGGTTTCACCAGTCCATGGAGCGCCATTCCATTCAGGATCGAGCCCATTGCGTGTTCGCGAATACCAAAGTGAACAATCCGTCCGTACGGATTTGCCCCTTTCATTGTTGAGGATGCAGGAAGGAAGGAGCCGCCATCTTCAATTGTGGTGTTGTTGCTCTCAGCAAGATCAGATGATCCACCGAATAACTCAGGCAGCTGCTTGGCGAGAGCGTTTATAGTGTCACCTGACGCTTTTCTCGTGGCAACTTCTTTCTCAGGCGAAAATGAGGGCAGAGATGAATCCCAGCCTGTGGGTAGGGTTTGATTGATTAATCGCTCGAGCAGTACAGCACGATCTGCGTGTGTTGACTTCCAAGCGCTAAAAGATTTCTCCCAGTTGGTACGTAAATTCTTTCCACGTTGAGCAACGCCTTCAACATGTTTCTGAATTTCGGCAGGATAGTAGAAATCTTCGGCAGGAAGGCCGAGCTCTACTTTGGTTGCGGCAACTTCTTCA
The DNA here is from genome assembly GCA_041161815.1 of Actinomycetota bacterium. Classification (GTDB taxonomy): domain Bacteria; phylum Actinomycetota; class Actinomycetes; order Nanopelagicales; family Nanopelagicaceae; genus MAG-120802. The sequence continues at coordinate 15,831 of JBEATV010000010.1, forward strand.
GCGCCAAGTGCTGATCCATGTGACTTCGCGGTATTGCGCGCCTTGGGAGCCGGCCACGCGATAACCGTTTTAAGACGGATCAAAACAGGTTTGGTTGTTATCTCGACAGCGCTCTGCATCGCGGCTTCCAAAGCAGCGCGATCAACATCACCGTTGGATTGTGCTTCAACATCGATTACATGCCATCCATATGCGCGATACCGAGCCGAGACATCTTCCGTAAATGCGTAGTGAGTATCGCCTTCGATTGAGATTCGATTGTCATCGTAAATTACTTTGAGGTTTCCTAGTTTTTGGGTCCCAGCAAGAGATGATGCTTCAGTGCTTACTCCTTCTTGCAAATCACCATCGCTACAGATAACCCAAATGTTGTGATCAAAAGGACTCGCGCCCCATGCAGTGTCAGGGTCTAATAAACCACGCTCGTAGCGCGCAGCCATCGCCATGCCGACTGCGTTCGCGACTCCTTGACCCAAAGGACCTGTTGTGGTTTCGACGCCTGCAGTGTGACCAAACTCTGGATGACCCGGCGTTAAAGATCCCCAAGTGCGGAATGCCTTGAGATCGTCGAGCTTCAGGCCGTAACCGCTAAAAAGTAATTGAATGTAGAGCGTAAGAGATGAGTGGCCGCACGAAAGAACAAATCGGTCGCGACCAATCCATTGAGAATCTGAGGGATCGTGACGTAGAAATCTCTGAAACAAGGTGTAAGCAACAGGAGCAAGGGACATCGCGGTTCCGGGATGGCCATTGCCGACTTTCTGAACCGCATCCATCGCTAGAGCGCGCGCGACCGCGACCGCCTGATCATCAAGTTCGTTCCAGGCCGCTTTTGTTGGATGCACTGCTACCCCTTTTGTTCCGTTCGCTTGCCGGCGAGATTACCGATGATTGCGATATTCCACGCTGATAGCCACACCAGAATCGCACCGACTAAGTGGGCTCCAACGAGTATTTCTGGCAAGCCTGTGAAGTATTGGATATATCCAATGAGGCCCTGAGAGAGCGCAACGATGAGAAAGATCTGCGCACGCCTCGAGAGCAGCGCCTTATTTGCATCGCTCTCACCGAGATGTATTGCGGTGACCAAGGCGATGGTGACGCCAAGAAGAGCAATGACTAGGTCTGCGTGAATCCAGGACATCATCTTCGCATCGAGATTGAAGCGCTCTGCTGTTGTATCGCCAGCATGAGGCCCACTTCCAGTCACGATTGTGCCCGCAATCAGAACGGCGATAGTAAGAAATAGATGTGCCGCCATTAACTTTTTAACCAGAGGTATCACTTGAATGTATGTGGGAGTCTTGCCGTGAGCTCGTTGTCGAAGAGAGAGCGCTCCTGCGATGAGGACGATAGATAAGAGGAAGTGAGCCGCGACTGTTGCAGGGTTTAATCCAGTCAGGACGGTGATTCCGCCCAAGACGCCTTGCGCAAGAATTCCGATAATTTGAAACGCTCCCATTTTGCGCAGAGTTCTGTGGCCACCACGGAGAATGAGGAACATCAGAACCAGCGCATTGAGAAGAAGAACAAAAGTCAGCAATCGATTACCAAATTCAATCCATGCATGTAACGGCGCTTCAGGTTGGTCAGGTGTTGGGACGTAGGACCCAGGCGTGCACTCGGGCCAGGTGGAACATCCCAGGCCAGATCCAGTAATGCGGACCGCTCCGCCTGTCACAACAATCGCAGACTGTGTGAAGACCATGAGAGAGGAGATTCTCCGTAGAGCTGTGGTCATAGGGGAGAGCCTAGGGCGCGGGCTCAACTCTGAAGTGGCGTCACGCCATGAATTACGCAACAATTCCGTTGTGAAATCCACCCTCCTGGCCCCAGAAGATATGCGTACCCGTGACCAGGTCGCGCGGGCGATTCTTGAATCAGGGCCATCTACAGCGGTCGCCCTGGCTGAGCGTCTGAAACTGACCCCTGCTGGAATTCGTCGCCATTTGGATTTCTTGGTCGCCGAAGGAATTCTCGAAGAGCGTGAACCGCACCTTCGCAGCGCGCGTACACGCGGACGACCATCAAAAGTTTTTGTCATGAGCGATCAGGGTCGCGAGAGATTTGAACATTCGTATGATGACTTAGCGGTGTCCGCTCTGAAATACATCGCTGCAAACAGCGGCGAACATCTTGTTACGGGATTTGCCCGTCATCGCGCCGAGGAAATTGTGCGCCGTTCAAAGAGCGCTCTTGCCACTTCTAAAGATCCGATTGAGGGGCTCGCAGAATTTCTCACCGACGAGGGGTATGCAACCAATACACATGCTCATGGAATCGGTGTCGAACTCTGTCAGCATCATTGCCCGATTGCTCATGTCGCTGCAGAGTTTCCCCAACTCTGCGAGGAAGAGACCGCAGCTTTCTCAAGAATTCTCGGTACCCATGTTCAACGTTTAGCGACTATCGCCCATGGTGATGGCGTATGCACAACTTTCATTCCCCAAATTGCACGACAGAATGCCGCAAAGAAGAAGAAAGAAACCCCAATCAAGTCCTCAGTTAAACCAACAAGCAAAAGAAAGTTGAGCACACGATGAGTCAGACAGCCCATCCAGAACTTGAAGGCATCGGAAATTACGAATTCGGATGGTCCGACAAGAATGATGCAGGAGCAAATGTTAAGCGTGGCCTTAACGAAGACGTCGTTCGTGATATCTCTTCCAAGAAGAATGAACCGCAGTGGATGCTTGATCTTCGACTTAAGGGTCTCTCACTCTTTGATAAGAAACCGCTTCCGAATTGGGGATCAGATCTCTCAGGCATTAAGTTCGACACCATCAAGTACTTCGTACGCTCGACCGAGAAGCAAGCAACTTCATGGGAAGATCTTCCAGAAGACATTAAGAACACTTATGACCGCCTCGGTATCCCAGAAGCTGAAAAACAACGCTTAGTAGCGGGAGTCGCAGCTCAGTACGAGTCGGAAGTTGTCTATCACTCGATCCGCGAAGACCTCGAGAAGCAGGGCGTTCTCTTCCTTGATACGGACACAGCGCTGCGTGAACACGAAGATATATTTAAAGAGTTCTTTGGTTCCGTAATTCCAGTTGGCGATAACAAATTTGCGGCACTGAATACTGCCGTCTGGTCAGGCGGATCCTTTGTGTACGTTCCAAAGGGAGTCCATGTTGAGATCCCTCTTCAAGCCTACTTCCGTATCAACACTGAGAATATGGGTCAGTTCGAAAGAACACTGATCATCGCTGATGAAGGTTCTTACGTTCATTATGTAGAAGGTTGCACTGCGCCTATTTACTCATCTGATTCACTTCACTCTGCTGTCGTAGAGATCATCGTGCGCAAGAATGCGCGTGTTCGTTATACAACCATTCAAAACTGGTCCAATAACGTCTATAACTTGGTTACAAAGCGCGCGACCTGCGCCGAAGGTGCAACGATGGAATGGATTGATGGCAACATCGGATCTAAGGTCACCATGAAGTACCCAGCCGTGTTCATGATGGGTCCTCACTCCAAGGGAGAGACTCTCTCCATCGCATTTGCCGGTGAAGGACAACATCAAGACGCTGGAGCAAAGATGGTTCATGCTGCTCCGTACACATCATCGACCATCATCTCCAAGTCCGTCGCACGTGGGGGAGGTCGTACTTCATATCGTGGTCTCGTTCAGGTACAAGAGGGCGCCCATCACTCTAAGAGCACAGTTAAGTGCGATGCGCTCTTGATCGACACAATTTCACGTTCTGATACATATCCATATGTCGATGTGCGTGAAGATGATGTATCGATGGGTCATGAAGCGACTGTCTCAAAGATCAGCGATGACCAACTCTTCTATCTGATGTCTCGTGGTTTATCTGAAGATGAAGCGATGGCAATGATTGTCCGAGGATTTATTGAGCCGATTGCTCGTGAACTTCCTATGGAATATGCGCTTGAACTCAATCGCCTCATCGAACTACAAATGGAAGGTGCGGTTGGTTAATGTCAGCGCTTCCTACTAATTACTTGACTCCTTCCGGCCGCGAAGAAGCGTGGCGCTTTACTCCTCTCAAGCGGATTGCAGGTCTTCACGACCCAGCCACAAACGTTCTAGATCGCATCTCTATTGCACTCTCTGGATCAGTACGCCCAGGTTTCACAATTGAGAAAGTGAAGTCAGCAGACCTCCCGGCCAAGTCATCAACTGATGATGCCGTTATCCAAAGAGTTCGAGCGACTGTTGCTGAAGTTACTCATCTCAAAATAGCGAAAGAAGCCGTGGTTGCAGAACCAATCGTGCTTACTCGCACCGCTGGAAACACCAGCGAATTCTCGCGCACGGTCATCACGGCGGCTCCACATAGCAAAGCGACCGTGATTGTCGAGAACTCCGGAAACGCCACGATTGGTGAAGAGATTGAGATTCGGATTGAAGCGGGAGCTCAACTCACCTTCATTACTTTGCAGGAGTGGAGTCCAGAGACAATTCATCTGGGACGCCACCATGCAATTGTTGGTCGCGATGCCACATTCAACTCGATCACCGTGACCATTGGGGGATCTCTCGTAAGGCTCCTGCCGACTGTTGAATACTCTGATCAAGGCGGAAGCGCAGAACTTCTCGGTCTCTACTTTGCAACAGATGGACAGCATCTTGAACACCGAGTCCATGTTGATCATGGAATCCCAAATGCGAAGTCTCGTGTTACGTATAAAGGAGTTCTCGCTGGTGATCAGGCGCGAACCGTTTGGATTGGTGATGTTTTCATCCGCGGCAACGCCGAAGGTACCGATACCTACGAACTCAATAAGAATCTCTTGCTCACCGATGGGGCGCGAGCAGATTCTGTCCCCAACCTCGAAATTGAAACTGGAGAAATCGTAGGGGCAGGACATGCAAGCACGACGGGTCGCTTTGATGATGAGCAACTCTTCTATTTAATGTCGCGCGGAATTCCGATGGCAGATGCCCGTCGCCTAGTAATCCGTGGATTCTTCACAGAGATCATCAACAAGATTGGTAATGAAGTTATCCAAGAGCGCTTAATGAATCGTATCGATGCTCAACTTGAAAAGGTTGGTGCGTAGATGACATCGACTTCACTTCCTTTCGACTCGTTGGTCGACGGAAAACCTAAGAAAATCACTCTCGGCGATAAAGATGTATGTGTTGCCCGCATTGGTGACGAAGTGTTCGCAGTCGCTGATATGTGTACGCATTCGGAGGCTTCACTCTCTGAAGGGGATATCTCAAACCACAAGATTGAGTGTTGGCTCCACGGGGCAGAGTTTGATCTCCGCACTGGTGAAGCTAAAACCCCTCCAGCAGTAGAAGCGCTAGAAACTTTTGCAGTACGTCGTGATGGAGATACCGTCACGATTTCCCAGAAATAAAGATGTCAAGGAGAAAAATAGAATGTCACAACTAGTCATCAAAGACTTGCAAGTCGGAGTAGAAACCGAATCCGGCCTGACCCCTATCCTTCGCGGCGTCGACCTAACAATCAATTCTGGCGAAGTACACGCAATCATGGGCCCCAATGGTTCTGGCAAATCAACTTTGGCATACTCCATCGCTGGGCACCCGAAATACACCGTCACTGGCGGATCAGTCACGCTTGATGGTGTCGATGTTCTCGAGATGAGCGTCGATGAACGAGCCAAAGCTGGACTCTTTCTGGCAATGCAATACCCAGTTGAAGTTCCGGGTGTCTCGGTTGCCAACTTCCTTCGCACCGCAGCAACTGCGCTACGCGGTGAAGCTCCCAAGGTTCGTACATGGGTAGGTGAGGTTAAGGAAGCAATGACAAAACTCTCAATGGACCCCGCGTTCTCAGAGCGAAATGTCAATGAAGGCTTTTCGGGTGGCGAGAAGAAGCGCCATGAAATTCTCCAGATGGAACTCCTTAAGCCAAAGATCGCAATTTTGGATGAGACAGATTCTGGTCTTGACGTCGATGCACTCCGCATTGTTTCTGAAGGCGTCAATCGCGTGAAGCAGGAACAGAATCTCGGGATTATGTTGATTACTCACTACACGCGGATCCTTCGCTACATCAAGCCAGACTTTGTCCACGTTTTTGCGGGTGGAAAGATCGTCGAAGAAGGTGGCTCTGAACTTGCTGATCGCCTAGAGGAGAAGGGATATGCGCAATACGTGAAAGCGTAATTGCACATAACAGTGGTTCATTCATTCGATGTTTCCGCGGTCCAGGCCGATTTTCCAATCCTGCAGCGCAAAATCCGTGGAAACAATCGATTGGTTTAT
>JBEATV010000042.1:0-7728 GCA_041161815.1 Actinomycetota bacterium
CGTATTCGCACTCGGCTTCTTATTGCTCGGGTTATTTGTTTTATATGACGCCCTCACTTTAGAAGAACCTGGTGTTTACTCAGTTGTTAGCCCCAAAACATTTGAATACATCATCGGCGGCTTTGCGACTTTTGTGGGATTACTTCTCATTATTGAAGTAATCCGAGGCAAGTACGGAATCGCTGAAGGTACAGAGCCTGGAAGCGCTTTCCTTCCACCTGACATCAAGACGATGACAATTGTCATCGCTTCTATGTTGTTACATATCGTCCTGCTGGAGCCAGCTGGTTATATTGCCGCTGCGGCCCTTACTTTCTATGGGGTGACTTTTGCATTCGGTTCACGGAAATTTGTGAAAGATATTGCGATTTCATTTCTCTTCGCCATCCTTGTTTATTTTGTTTTCTCCAAAGGACTTCGTATTTTTCTCCCAGATGGTTTCTTCGAGAACCTTCTGGGCCTTGCGCGCGAGGTGGAAGGCTAAATGGAGAATCTCAATCTTTTGATGGAAGGGTTCGGCAACGCGCTCACTGCGCAGAACCTCATGTATGGCTTGCTCGGAACATTCCTTGGAACACTTGTGGGCGTTCTTCCGGGAATCGGACCTGCACTTGCGATTGCGCTCTTGCTTCCGGTTACGTTATCGGTTGATCCAACATCGGCCCTCATTATGTTTGCCGCTGTTTTTTACGGCGCTATGTATGGCGGTTCAACTACCTCAATTTTGCTCAATACTCCTGGAGAAGCCGGCGCCGTTATCACCTCGGTTGAGGGCCATAAAATGGCGAAAAAGGGCCGTGCAGGCGCTGCTCTAACAACCGCTGCTATTGGTTCTTTCGTTGCTGGATTGATCGCAACCATTTTTCTTGCTGCTGCAGCTCCGACTCTTGCCGAGCTGGCATTGAAAGTTCAACCTGCGGGTTATGTCGCACTCATTGTCTTTGCTTTTGCTGCCGTAGGAACCCTTTTGGGAAGCTCTCGCGTTCGTGGACTTGTTTCGCTATCTGTCGGCTTGATTATCGGTCTAGTCGGCGCAGATCAGCAGACTGGAATCAATCGCCTCTCCTTTGGAATTCAAGAAGCAACTGATGGCTTTGAAGTCATTGTTGTGATTATCTCTTTCTTTGCCATCGGTGAAGTGCTCTATTACGCCAGCAGATTCAAAGATGATGCATGGCGCGTACTTCCTGTCAAAGGAAAAGTCTGGATGGATCGCGAAGACTTCCGTCGATCGTGGAAGCCTTGGTTGCGCGGAACCGCCATCGGGTTCCCTATGGGACTTATTCCTGCGGGTGGCTCAGAAGTTCCTACTTTCATTAGTTATTCAGTAGAGAAGAAGTTATCGAAACATAAAGAAGAATTTGGCGAAGGTGCGATTGAAGGCGTTGCTGGACCAGAGGCTGCGAATAATGCAAATGCTGCTGGTGTTCTTGTACCTCTCTTAGCGCTTGGTCTTCCAACATCAGCGACTGCTGCAATCATGTTAGTAGCGCTACGAAACTTCAATATCCAACCAGGTCCAATGCTCTTTGAGATGAACGGACCTTTGGTCTGGACACTAATCGCGAGTTTGTTTGTTGGAAACACACTTCTTTTGTTGCTCAACCTTCCCTTAATCCGTATCTGGATTCAGTTGTTGCAGATTCCTCGTCACTACCTCTATGCCGGCATCACAACATTCGGAATGCTCGGCGCCTACTCACTTAACAATTCACTCTTTGACCTGCGCGTGGCCGTAATAATGGGCTTTATTGGCTATCTTTTTAGACGGTTTGGCGTACCTAATACCCCTCTCGTTCTCGGCGTTATTTTGGGGCCGGTCCTGGAGATTCAGTTCCGCCAAGCGCTCCAGTTAAGCAACGGCGATTACTCGATTCTCTATGCCGGACTTCTACCTAAGGTGATCTATCTGCTGCTCCTCGCCTTGATCTTTGCGCCAAACATTATGAAACTGATCAAAAAGAGCGCGGGCGTAACTTCCAAATAATGAAGAAGAGCTCAAACGAACCTTGGTTGTGGGCTTTACTCATCAATGTAGCCCTTGCCCAAGCCAGCATCTATGTGATGCGCCCGATGATTACTTATCGCGCAATCGAAAATGGGGCGAGTAGTTTTGAAATTGGTCTGATTGCTTCCATCTATGCCCTCCTTCCACTCATTGTCGCAGTACCAATGGGCAGGTGGGTAGGAAGATTAGGAGAGATTCCACTTCTAGTCGCGGGTTCACTTTCATTTATTGCACTGGGAATCGCTTTTGCTTTCCTCAATGATGTTGTAGCGATTGCAATAGCAACCGCGGTTGCAGGCGTCGCGCATCTTGCTAACGTCGCAGCGAGCCAAGCGATGGTCGCAAGTCGCAGCCCAGTTCATTTACAAGATCACAACTTTGGGTATTTCTCATTCTCGACCTCCCTTGGACACACAGTCGGTCCGGTTGTGGGTGGGTTTATCGCTGGTTCATCCGGAGTACTTCCTGAATCATCAACATCTGCATTCGTCTTTGCATCAATCGTGGCCGCTCTCTCGCTACTTCCATTTCTTGTTTTCAAAGGTTTGAAACAAGCGAAGAGCAAAGAAGAGCGTGAAGCAGCAGGTTCTATAAAAGCGCGTGATGTGATGCGCAGACCAGGCATAAAACCAGCGATCTGGACTTCTCTTGCGGTAGCTTCAACAAACGATGTTCTGGTTGTGATTCTGCCGCTGGTTGGTACTGAATTTGGCATTAGCCCGGTGATTATCGGCGTCATCTTGTCACTTCGATCTGGTTCAGCGATGATCTCGAGATTCTTCTTGGGTCGCTCGACGGCAAGATTCGGTAGTGCACGCGTGATGAATTACAGCATCTTCATCTCTGCAATTCTCTTATTCGTTTCAGTCTTTGCGACCTCAGCGATAACGCTTGGTGCATCAATGGCAGCGATTGGATTTCTGCTTGGGATGGGTCAACCGCTAACGATGTCGATTGTTTCTAAAAAGACTCCGATGGAAGAGCGAGCGATGGCAATCTCGATCAGACTCTTTGGTAATCGCCTTGGACAGTTTGTTGTTCCATTTGGTGCGGGTGCACTTGCAGCGCCATTCGGAGGTGGCGCAGTCTTTGTGGGATTAGCGGCGCTGATTGCTTCGGCAGGAATTGTTTCGGTTACAAAGTTAGATGATAAACCAATCTAGTTTCGCGTTGAATAACCCCACGCCAACGTTGAGGCAATCGCAACCCAGATTTGATACGGAACAAGCAAGAGCCCGATCAGAATTGACGCTTTGAAAGTTAGATATAAAACTGGAAGTGTAAGAAGCGCCGCGAGCGACAGGGCCAGAGCTGCAAGTGAAAGATTATGGGGAACATAGAACTGGTAAGCCCACATCAGAGCTGCAGCGACGCTAGCGGCGAAGAAGCTCAACCAAAAAACGCTCTGGGTGCGAGTCAGTGATTGCGCGACGTTGACGGCGGCAACTCCCAACATAATGAAGTTATAGGGCCAGATAATTCCGAAGATAAAGCTGGGCGGTTGCCATGGCGGACGGTTTAAGGATGCATACCAACCAGGCGAACTAGATACCCAAACGCCCGAGCCAAACGCGTAGATCAGCACCAATATGATTCCAATCGCAGCGGCAGCAAACTTGAAGTCCATGTGAAAACTCTAACCTGAGAAATCATTAGCCTTGCCCTGTGGCCCGCAACATCATCAATATTGAGTCGGTATCAAAAGCCTTTGATATTCGCCCCTTATTGACCAATGTTTCGCTGGGCGTATCTGAGGGTGAGCGAATCGGAATCGTGGGCCGCAATGGCGGAGGCAAGTCGACCCTGTTAAAAGTTCTGGCTGAGATCGAGCCACCAGACTCAGGGCGAGTGACGAAAGCGAATTGGGCCAGACTCGGAATGCTCAACCAAGTCGATAGCGCTGAACCGGGAGCCACAGTTCGTGATGTGGTGGTCGGTAGTAAAAAGACTCATGAATGGGCGAGTGATTCTGGTGTGCGCGAAATCTTTGCTGGTTTATTTGGCGGATATAACAGCGAATTAATGGATCGCCCCTTTGGTTCATTATCGGGCGGTGAGAAACGTCGCGTCGGAATCGCAAAGTTATTAATCGAACCTCTCGACATCGTCTTGCTTGACGAACCTACCAATCATCTCGATGTTGAAGGAGTTGCTTGGCTTGCTACACATATCCGTAAACGTCGCGAACTCGCTGTGGTTGTGATTACGCACGATCGTTGGTTCTTGGATGAAGTATCCGACACGATGTGGGAAGTAGTAGACGGCAAAGTAGAAGCCTACGATGGCGGGTACTCGGCGTATGTTCTAGCTAAAGCTGAGAGAGCGCGACAGCAAGCAGCCGAAGATGCACGTAAGAACAATCTGATTCGTAAAGAACTTGCTTGGCTGCGTCGTGGCGCTCCAGCGCGAACCTCTAAACCAAAGTTTCGTGTCGATGCGGCGAATCAACTCATCGCTTCCGAACCAGCGCCACGCAACAAAGCTGAGCTCCTTAACTTTGCGACAAATCGTCTCGGCAACTCAGTCTTTGAAATTCATCATGCGCGATTGGCGATTGGTGAATCAACTCTGATTGAGTCGCTCAATTGGAATATCGGCCCTGGTGATCGCATTGGAATTGTCGGCGTAAATGGCTCTGGAAAAACCACTTTGATGCGGACTTTAGCTGGCCAGTATCGGTTCTCATCCGGGAAGATGCAGACCGGCGTCACCGTAAAGGCAGCGTTTCTATCCCAACACCTGCAAGAGCTTGATCCATCGCTACGCGTACTTGGCGCGGTCGAGCAGGTAGCGCTCCACGTAGAACTCGGTGGGGGACGTGAGATCTCAGCTTCTCAGTTATGTGAACGCCTTGGTTTTGATTATGAAGGTCAACAGAGAATGATCCGCGATCTCTCTGGCGGCGAGAAACGCAGATTGCAATTGACGAGATTGTTGATGGATAGTCCCAATGTCCTTCTACTTGATGAGCCGACAAATGATTTTGATGTTGAGACTCTGACCGCCCTAGAAGATTTGCTCGACACTTATGCAGGAACCCTGATTGTTATTTCGCACGATCGTTATTTCCTCGAACGCGTATGTGATCGATTTGTTGGCTTGCTAGGAGATGAAGCCTTGCGTGATCTGCCAGGTGGCGTGGATCAATATCTTGATCTGCGCTCAGAGATGATTGCACAGAGTATCTCTGCTCAACCCAAGAAGACGATCTCTGATGCTGCACAGGTACGGTTAATCAAGAAGGAGATTGCTCGCCTTGAGAAGCAGATTGAAAAAGTTTCCCAAGAAGAAACTGCCCTTGTCGCAGAACAAGAATCCGCAGCATTCGATCACCAGAGATTGATTGAAGTGGGCGATAAACTTCAATCAATACAAGCGCAACGTCAGAAACTAGAGGAAGAGTGGTTAGAACTCAGTGACAAGATCAGCGGGTAAATTCCTCCGTCTTGATTTACTGGCGGCAGCCTCAGGAATCTTGATTGCGCTACAAGCGCGGGCAAATGGCGAGCTCTCTCATCGTCTTGATAATGCACCACAAGCCGCTCTCGTCTCTTTCTCTTCCGGTCTGTTTTTCGTAGCGCTTTATGCTCTCTTTAGCCCGGCAGTAAAGGCCGGCATAGTTCGTCTTCGAGCCGCAGTCCGTAACGGAGATATCCCACGGTGGCGGTTGTTGGCAGGCGCTCTCGGTGGAAGTTTCGTAGCTATCCAGACCAGCGTTGTCCCATTGATCGGCGTAGCCGTGTACTCCGTAGCATCTCTTGCAGGTCAGACCGCAACCTCACTCATTGTTGATCGCATTGGACTCACAGGCGGTGGTCCAAAGTTGATTTCTCCCCGTCGAGTAGGCGCTGCACTAATAACTGTATTTGCAGTCTTAGTCTCAGTCTTTGACAAGATTGAAGCACATAGCTTTTCTTTCATCGCGGTATTTCTTGCGGTTGTTGCTGGTGCTTTAGTCGGAGTCCAACGCGCACTCAATGGCCAGATTAATGAACACTCGGGGCAGAGCTACACCACATCGCTATTGAATTTCATCACTGGAACATCATTCCTTGTCATTTTCATTATGATTCTTATTCTTCTCGGCCAGATTGAATTACAGCCTTTACCAAATGGACCATGGTGGATTTACACCGGCGGAGTAATTGGCGTCATCTATATCGCATCGACCTCGTTGATTGTTCAACATCTCGGAGTTTTAACTTTCACCCTCTTTAGCGTCGGAGGTCAACTCTTCGGCTCATTGCTTCTGGATCTCTATGCTCCTAGTGAAGGCGTGAGTGTGAGTTGGTATCTCGTCACCGGAATTGCCATGACCTATATCGGAGTCGTCGTGGGTGGTGTACGTCAATCGCGCTTAGAGCGCAAGTAATTCTTAACCGTCAAAGCGATAGTAAGAAGAACGAAGAAGATTGCGATACCACGCGAAGAATCTTTTAAGGCAGGAATCGAAGCGGCGTAGTAACCCAGCAAGGTAATACCAACTCCCCAGAGCAACGCACCAAGCGCGTTAGCGGCAAGGAATTTGTAATAGTTCATCCGACCGATACCTGCGATAGGTGGCATGAAGGTTCGGATCCATGGATAGAAACGAGCGAGAATGACTGCGCTCCAGCCATATTTGGCATAGAACTCTTCTGCTCGGGCGATCATCCGATCGATGCGTGGAGATGAACGCCGCTCGAGGTACGAGCGCCCATATTTTCGTCCAAGAACATATCCAAATTGGTCGCCAATAAAGGCGGCCATAAATATCACGGTAATCAGTAAGACGATGTTGATGTCGCTTCGAGTGCCAGCAATGAGGCCTGCGGCGAAGAGGATTGAATCCCCGGGCAAAAAGAATGCGATGAGGATGCCGGTTTCGATAAAGACAATGGCGCCAAAAGCGGCATAAATCAAGAACGGAGTTGAAGCGCCGAGCGTCTGTTCAACCCAATCAGCAATAGACAATTAAACCTTGTCCTTTACTGCATCAGCGACCGCTTTGACGACGTTGGGATCAAAGACGCTCGGCACGATAAATGAAGCATTGAGTTGGGATTCAGAGACACAGGATGCAATCGCTTCGGCGCAGGCCACCAAAAGCTCATCAGTAATCTTTGAAGCGCCTGCATCAAGGAGTCCACGGAAAATTCCTGGGAAGGCAAGAACATTATTAATCTGATTTGGTTGATCGCTGCGGCCTGTTGCAACAACTGCGGCATGTTTACGGGCAAGGACGGGATCAATTTCCGGGTCAGGATTTGCTAGCGCGAAGACAATCGAATCTTTCGCCATCGATTCAACATCAGCTTCAGTCAAAACATTAGGAGCGCTAACGCCGATGAAAATGTCAGCGCCTTTGATGGCTTCACTAAGACTTCCAGCGAATTGATCAGGATTGCAATGATCAATAAACCACTTACGCATCTCATTTGAAGAATCACTCTTCTTATTATATTTGTGGCACCGGCCAAAACAAGTAGTCGAGCGATTGCAGTGCCTGCAGCGCCTGCTCCGCTGAGAATAATCTTTGCTTTACTCAAATCTTTCTTTACTAACTTCAGCGCATTACGCAGCGCTGCAAGAACGACGACTGCGGTGCCATGTTGATCATCATGGAAGACAGGAATATCCAACAATTCACGTAAGCGAGCCTCAATCTCGAAGCATCGTGGGGCTGAGATATCTTCCAAGTTGATGCCGCCGTACACGGGCGCAATAAGTTGGACGGTACG
>JBEATV010000078.1:0-3962 GCA_041161815.1 Actinomycetota bacterium
GATTTTAGCGCGCTACGAGCAAAGCAGCGAAAGAAAGCGCAGCAGCGTAGATGATCTGGATTCGACCGGTCTTGGCGAGAAGCTCAATGAGCGCAGGACCATGCGCTCCAGCACTTACAGATCTCACTGACTTTGAAATCAGAGGCAGAGAGATGAGAGCAAAGAGATAAAAGTATGAGAAGAAGGTCAAAACAACCGACATAACGAGAGCAAAGAACATCAGCCACTTGTAGAGATCGCGTGTTGATTGATCACCCATCACAACGGCAAGTGTCTTCTTATCTGCAACTTGATCCTTTTCAAGATCACGAAGATTGTTAAGTACCAGAATCGCGCACGCGAGCGCTCCCATTGCAAACGATGCAAGGAGAACTTCGCGAGATACCGATTCGACTTGGATGTAATAAGTGCCGACTGTTGCAACGATTCCAAAGAAGATGAATACGGAAACTTCACCGAGTGCTTGATAACCATAGGGCTTTGGACCACCGGTGTAAGTCCATGCCGCAACAATCGCTAAGGCGCCAACAATGAGTAGTAGCCATGATGTTCGTGATGAGATCACCAAACCTGCGGTTGCTGCGATGAGAAAAGAGATGATTGCCGCATTACGTACATCCTTCGGAGTTGCCGCGCCCGAACCGACAAGGCGCATGGGGCCGATGCGATCTGTATCAGTGCCTTTGATGCCATCTGAGTAATCGTTGGCGTAATTGACGCCAACTTGTAGTCCGAGGGCTACAACGAGAGCTAAAAAAGTGTGAAGAACGGTGGCGTTGTATCCCGCAAAAGCAGTGCCCACCAATACCGGCGCGATAGCGGCAGGCAAGGTTTTAGGGCGAGCCCCAGCTATCCATTGTTCACGCGTGGTCATCTGCAAGCTTCTTTCGATCTGGTTTTCCGATAGCTAAGTATGGAATAGATGCAACCTTGAATAACTCTTTTGGAGATGCGTGTGCCCCAAATCTTTCCTTGAGTTTCACTTGCAGTGATTCGAGCGCGATATCAGTTGTGGTGGCGATACATAACTTCTCGCCCCATTCACGATCTCTGTGTGCGAAGGCGATGATGTCAGGATTTTTGAATTCGCTCTGTAGATAAGTCTCAATAGCGCTCAATGAAATCTTCTCGCCGCCCGAAATGATCTGATCATCAGCGCGACCATGAACAATCAACATTCCGTCTTTGATTTCACCGAGATCGTTGGTGATAAACCAACCGTTGTTGGTAGGCAAGGTTGAGTCGAGATAGCCGAGTGCGAGCTGTGGACCTTGTAAAGCAATACGGCCATCCTGAATTTCAACGGAGACTCCCTCGAGAGAGTTGCCGTCATAGACCACGCCACCAGAGGTTTCTGTCATTCCATAGGTAGTAATTACCTTGATACCGGCATCGATTGCTCGTTGACGAAGTTCTGCATCAAGCGGACCACCGCCAACCAGAACAGATTGACATTTCTTCAAATGCGCAAGGAGTTGAGAATCTGACGTTAGAGCGCGATGTAATTGTGTGGGAACAATCGCTGAAAAATCGGCGCCACTTTCTACAGTGACAGGTTGTGTTCCCAGTTCAATCGAGCGGATCAAGATATTCAAACCCGCAATATGTGAAGTAGGAAGGAGAAGCGACCATCTTTGTCCTGCACTTGCTCCGATGTATTTATGTGTAGCGCGCGCGTTTGCAAGTAAAGAATGTGCAGATAAAAGAACTGATTTGGGATTACCGGTTGAGCCTGAAGTTGTGACAATCAGGGCTACTTTGGGATCGACCTCATCGGTATCGATGGGCGCTGTCGCAAGTGCGGGGCCATCGCCCTTGAGGGCGGCAAGTAAGGCATCGAGTAATTGTGGGGTCGACCACGAACTATCGATTACCTGCACTTTTCGCTTTACCGTGGAAACCATAACCACCGTAGGGTATGCCATATGAGCAAGCCGATTAAGCGCGAACCAGGAAGTCGCACGATTCCGCAATGGCAACGTGGCGCAGGTTCAGAGAATTTCACGGATGTGCGTTACGAAGTAGCCGAGGGGATGGCGAAGATAACAATTAATCGCCCTCAGGTACGTAATGCATTCCGCCCAGAAACCTTGGCAGAACTACAAGAAGCTTTCAATTTCGCACGAGATGATGACAAAGTCGGCGTCATTATCTTCACCGGCGAAGGTGATGAAGCATTCTGTTCTGGTGGCGATATCTCAGTGCGCGGCGATGATGGATATATCGGCAGCGATGCAGTCGGCAAGAAAGGTATTGGCCGACTCAACGTTCTAGATTTACAAGTACAGATCCGTCGCACACCAAAACCAGTTATTGCAATGGTTGCGGGTTGGGCAATCGGTGGCGGCCATGTTCTGCACGTAGTTTGTGACATCACAGTCGCAGCAGATAACGCAAAGTTTGGTCAGACCGGGCCGATGGTCGGATCTTTCGATGGTGGATACGGCGCAGGGCTACTTGCGCGCCATGTTGGCCAGAAGAAAGCACGTGAGATCTGGTTTATGTGCCGCCAATACGACGCTAAGGAAGCGTTGGAAATGGGACTTGTAAACACAGTTGTTCCAGTCAAAGAGTTAGAAGCAGAAACAGTTTCTTGGGCGCGCGAGATGCTCCGTCATTCACCGATGGCTTTGCGCCTTTTGAAAGCAGGGCTTAACGCAGCAGATGATGGCCTTGCTGGAGTACAACAACTGCTGGAGTACAACAACTTGCTGGCGATGCGACCCTGCTCTTCTACCTCACTGAAGAAGGACAAGAAGGTCGCGATGCCTATAAAGAGAAGCGCGCACCGAACTTCGATAAGTTCCCTAAGCGCCCATAAATCATGTCTTTAACGCTGGATGAGGCTCTCGCCTCTCTGCGAGTTGTGGCTCTGCCGATGAAGACAAAGTTTCGCGGCATCGAGGTGCGCGAAACAGCGCTCTTTAAATCGACTGCAGGGTGGGGAGAATTTGCGCCATTTCTAGAGTATGACGCGCTCGAATCTCTACCTTGGCTTGAAAGCGCAATCGAAGCTGCGACTACGCGTTTTGATGCACCGCTTCGGATGGAAATTCCAATCAACGCAACAGTGCCTGCATCTGATGATGAAGCTGAGATAGAACAGATTTTGTCGTGGTATCCCGGCGTCAATACAGTGAAGATCAAAGTCGGAACTGGAATACGTGAAGATTTAGTTCGCATCACGCGAGTAAGAAAGTATTTACCTAACGCAAAAATCCGTATTGATGTCAATGGATCATGGAGCGTTGATGATGCGGTCTTCAATATCCGGGAATATGTGGAGCAGCCTGTTGCAACTCTTGATGAATTAAAGGAATTGAAAAATCGTTTAGTGGTTGATGTCAAAATCGCTGGCGATGAAGTGCTGCGCAAAGCTAAAGATCCATTCGCCATTAGCCTTGATGGCGCCATCGATATTCTTATGTTGAAAGTGGCGCCTCTGGGTGGAATTAATCGCGCGCTACAACTAGCGGCGCATCACAAGCTTCCAGTTGTTGTATCGAGCGCTTTGGAATCCGTGGTGGGAATCTCGCATGGGCTCAAGCTTGCTGCGCAATTGCCAGAGTTGAAATACGCGTGTGGGTTGGCAACCGGCGCGCTGATGGCAGAAGACCTCGGTGAAATCCCGATCACTAACGGTGTGATGAGCGTTGATACCTATGAACCAGATCTTGAGAGGTTGGAGAGATTCAAGGTTTCCCATGAGCGATTAGAGTGGTGGCGAAATCGCCTGACAGAAGTGTGGAATCTAAAGGGGGCAGTATGAGCGTCTCAACAGCTCTTGCGCGCCATACCGTGCGCCAGTTAATTGAACTCGGCGTGGAAGATGTAGTTCTCTCACCAGGTTCTAGAAATGCGCCGCTCTCTATCGCTCTTTATCAAGCCCAAGAGAAGGGCTTGATTAATCTTCATGTGCGCATCGACGAACGTGGGGCTGCTTTCTTTGCACTAGGAATCTC
>JBEATV010000011.1:0-22103 GCA_041161815.1 Actinomycetota bacterium
GCACCTCGCATCTACGCCCATTAGCAGGTAGCGTTCCAAGGGTGTCCCCTATCACAGCGCAGGGAAATGCATCCCAGGACTTTCAGAGTGATCTTCCATTACATCCTGCTGCCTCAGATTTGCTCGCTCACTTCTTCGCCATAGGTTGGCCAGACCCCACAAAACTTCATCAGCAGTCTGCCCATCTTCGCAATATGGTGGGCGCTGCCAAAGAAATAATCGCCAGCAACCTAGGTCTGCAACTCACGGAATTAGAGTTTGTTGGGGAGCTCGGTTTTGGTTTTCAAACCGCCTTGGGTGGACTCCTGTACGAGACAGACCGCCGATTTGTTCATTCACAGATTGATCGTCAGGTTGTTCATGCATTCGCTCGCAGCCACTCCGCTCGGGGTGGCATGGTTGAAGTTTTGCAGCCTACAACTGATGGCAGCGTTGACTTCTCTGTGATCGAAGAACATCCATCATCGATTCTTTCGTGGCAAGCCACCAACCGCGAGACGGGAGTCATACAAGAATCACCAACCAATGTTTCAGACAACTTGATCTTTGCCGATATGACTGCAAGTTTTCCGCTAAATCGATTGCCAGAACGCTGGGATAGCGCGCTGTGGGATCCCCGTAGTTTTGCTGGACCACAGGGTTTAGCAATTATTGGAATCTCTCAAACATCACGATGGCGTAACCCTGGCCCACAGATCGATAATCGCCGGGTATTCGGTTCATTTTCAAAACCCTTACTGCTTGCTACTGCGGTTGCTCTTGAGAATTGGATAAAGACGAGTCAAGAAAACTTGGCACATCTCAAGGAACTCAATGCCACGGTGCGAGATTTGATCAACAGACTCCTGCCTCATGCGATTGTTGCAGGCGATCCATCAAAGTCAGATCCGCGTTATATCGCGCTTGCAATTCCCAATGTCATCGCCGAGGAAGTCCTACGCAAAGTTGAAACGCAAGGATTCCTGATTGATGCAGGATCGGCTTGTGGTGCAGGAGCACTAGAGCCAAGTCACGTGCTTACAGCGCTAGGAATGCCGACAGATGGAAACCTACGAATTACCCTCAAACCAGAACATAGCCGCGAGGGCGTTGAATCTTTAGTTAAAGGAATCGCCGCAAGCGCATGAGCCCTGGGCATTGGGATTATCAATCGTAAATCCCTGCTTCGCGATGGTGTCGACAAAATCAATCGTCGCACCCATCAAGTAAGGCGTGCTCATCTTGTCGGTGACAACCTTCACGGTTCCGAATTCAACGACTGAGTCACCATCAAGAGCGCGATCATCAAAATAAAGTTGGTAACGCAGACCTGAGCAACCTCCAGGTTGGACAGCTACGCGAAGACTGAGATCATCACGGCCTTCTTGAGCCAGAAGAGCGGAAACCTTTTCGGCAGCGCCCGGAGTCAGGTTGATGCCAGTAGTTGTAGTAGGTGTGGCGCTTGTTTCGGTGCTCATATCAGTCTCTCCGTTGGTTCCGCGTTAGGTGATGTGACAGTTAAGAAATCTCTCATTCCGACAACGCATACTTTACTCCCCGCATTCCCTTTTTTCGCGCGATAATGGCTCCATGATGACCTCGCTAACAGACCTTCTCTTGCTGGGTCGTGGAACTGACCTATCAAGTGAGCGTGGGGTCTCATGCACCGGAGAACTTCCAGCGGCTAGCGACCCCGATCTGGTCTCTCGTGCCACTGCTGCGCGTAAGGCGCTCGGCGATAGAGCAATGATCTTGGGTCATCACTATCAGCGAGATGAGGTCATTCAATTCGCAGATATCACCGGCGACTCGTTCAAACTTGCACAAGCGGCAGCCGAGAACTCCAGCGCTGAGTACATTTTTTTCTGCGGTGTTCACTTCATGGCAGAGAGCGCCGATATTCTCACTAGCGCACATCAGAAAGTAATCCTCCCCGATCTAGCAGCCGGTTGTTCGATGGCAGATATGGCAACTGCCGCGCAAGTTAACGATGCCTGGAAAGTTTTCGTAAAGTTAGGTATCAGCGCGCGGACGATTCCTGTGACGTATATGAACTCCTCCGCCGCAATCAAATCGTTCACGGGAGAAAACGGCGGAACGATTTGTACCTCCTCAAATGCCGAACGCGCTATGCGCTGGGCATTTGAGCAAGGCGAGAAGATCTTCTTCCTGCCCGATCAACACTTAGGGCGAAATACCGCCGTGCTTCGCATCGGGCTTTCGCTGGAAGATTGTGTGGTCTGGAATCCATGGAAACCAAATGGAGGATTGACCGACCAAGAGATTCTGAATGCGAAGGTAATTCTCTGGCGCGGACACTGCTCTGTTCATGGTCGCTTTAGCATCGAGAATATCCGCGAGGTTCGAACGCGCGTTCCTGGAATCAATGTGATTGTTCATCCCGAGTGCCAGCACGACGTTGTTAAGGACGCTGATGTTGTTGGCAGCACTGAGATGATTATCAACCGCCTGGTTCATCATGGGCGGTGGGTACTGAACTCAATCTGGTGAAACGTCTAGCCGCAACGAACCCGAATAAGTCTGTGATCTTCCTGGATAAGACAGTCTGCTACTGCTCGACTATGAACCGGATTGATCTCCCCCATCTAGTGTGGTCAATGGAGTCGATTGTTGAAGGACGTTTGGTCAATCAGATCAGCGTTGATCCGACAACAGCCCACCATGCCCGAGTTGCGCTCGAGCGAATGCTGGCTTTACCGTAGGGCGCATGGCTGACGAGAATCTGCAGGCGAAAAAGAAGGCTGAAAAAAAGGGCCGACCTACACCTAAACGTAAGGAAGCCGAACAACAAAGAATCGTGAATCGATTAGCTCCCGCAGCAACAAAAGAAGCCAAGAAATTGCAGAAGGCGCAGGCGCGTGTTCTTCGCGCTCAACAACGTGACGCTTACATGCGTGGTGATGAAAACGCGCTACCGCCAAGGGATAAGGGTCCAGTCAAGAGATACATCCGCAATTACGTAGACTCTCGTCGATCAATTGGGGAATTTTTCCTTCCGATTATTGTTCTCGTGCTTTTTATGACACTGATTCCAGTTGTCTATGTTCAGTTCGCTGCAATAGCCCTGATGTATTCGGCGCTTATCTTCTCGGTTATTGATGGTTACTTCTTATCTCGTCGCATCAAGCGCGAGGTGGCTGCTCGTTTCCCTGAGGCACCTCTCAAGGGTCTGGGCGTGTATGGATGGCTACGATCCACACAGATCAGACGTCTTCGCGCACCTCTTCCGCAAGTTAAACGAGGCGAAAAAATCTAGCGAAGAATCTATGCCCGAGGATTTGGGCTAATCGTCTTCGCAGGATCTTTCTCAGGCAGTGAACCCAAAACTCGATCGATATCTTTCATTGTTTCTTTGCTCAACTTAACGCCGCTTGCTTTGACGTTCTCTTTGATTTGAGCAGGTTTTGTTGCTCCGATGATTGCACTTGAAACGTTGGGATTCTGTAGAACCCAAGCAACAGCAAGTTGAGCAAGACTCAATCCCTCGCGTTCTGCAATAGGCTTGAGATCCTGAACCGCACTCAACACCGAATCATTCATCCAGCGCGAAATCATGTTTGCGCCACCTTTTTTATCGGTTGCGCGAGAACCTTGTGGCGGCTTCTTGCCTGGCAGGTACTTTCCAGTTAAAGCACCTTGGGCGATAGGAGACCAGACGATCTGTCCGATGCCTTCTGATGCGCAGAGCGGATTTACTTTGCTCTCTATGACTCGCCACAACATCGAGTACTGAGGTTGGCTCGATACAAAGCGTGTATAGCCGCGGGCATCCTGAATTTTAAGAGCACTAGAGATCTGTTCTGCGTTCCATTCAGAGAATCCGATATACATCACTTTGCCCTGGCGAATAAGGTCGTCAAAGGCAGAGAGGCTCTCTTCCAGCGGCGTTTCGAAATCAAATCTGTGGAATTGATAGAGATCAAGATGATCGGTCTGGAGTCTTTTCAGCGAAGCATGAACAGATTCCATGATGTGTTTACGAGAAAGTCCACGATCATTCTTGCCTGTGCCGGTTGGCCAATAAACCTTGGTAAGTAATTCATAAGACTCACGTTTGATTCCCTTGAGCGCTTTGCCAAGGACGGTCTCTGCACGAGTGCCGGCATAAACATCTGCGGTGTCAAAGGTCGTAATCCCTGAGTCAAAGGCTGCTCGTACGCACTTGACGGCGGCATCCTGTTCTACCTGGGAACCGTGAGTAATCCAATTTCCATAGGTAATTTCAGAAACATACATACCTGAACTGCCGAGACGTCTATATTCCATAAGGCGAAAGCGTAGTGGCTCCTTGCACGTAGGTCACTTTGGTGGTTTATTAGCGCCACAACTTCATAGCTCCACAGCCTTATGGAATGGGGAAGTCGGTGAAAATCCGACGCTGACCCGCAACCGTGAGCTTGATCGATATACAAAAATCGATACAGGTAAGTCGGATTACCACCCACATGGCTTTCTTCACCACCCGTCGAGGTTTACGGGGCGGAATTTTTTTTCGCCGTCGTGAACTCCTTTTCTCTGTGAAAGGTTCACATGTTCAGCAAGAAACGCTCATTGATTCTCGTCCTTCTCACTCTCTTCATTACTTCTCTCTTCTCAATCTCTGCCTCGCACTCAGCTACTGGCTATCGTTATTGGGGATATTTCCAAGCAGCATCTGGTGCATCAACCTGGACAGCAGCCATGACTGGACCATCTGTTGAAGTCAACGATGGCGATGTCGAAGGTTGGACATTTGTATTTAGTAATAATGACATTCCGGCAGTGTCACCGATGATGGAACCAGACTTTGCAACTCTCTGCGAAGGAACGCCTGAAGCTTCTGGAAAGGTCCGCGTTGGACTCGTCGTTGATTTCGGTGCTGGAAACATTGCGCCGGAGGGTGAAACACCTCGTGAATTCTTCTCCGATTGCGTCGTAGTTCCAGCTGGATCAGTCGGACTTGATGTACTCGAAGCAGCGCTTGATGTGCGGGCAAGTGAATCTGGACTTATCTGCGGAATCGCTGGGTACCCCGCACAGGAATGTGGTGCTGAAGTTGAAGCGCCTGCTGCAGAAGAAATCGCAACAACTGCTGCACCTATCGACGAGAGCGAGCCAGCCGAAAGTAATGCTCCTATTCTTTTGGGTGCATTAGCCGTGCTCTTGATCTTGAGCTTCATTCTCAACCGTCGTCGCAATAAGTAGTACTCCTGCGAGTCGTCATGGCCCAGAATCGCCGTCAGAGTTTTCATCCACTCTTCTGGTGGTTCTGGGCTGTACTCATGTCGACGCTGCTCTTCATTATTGATCAACCACTGCTGTCATTCGGCTTCATTGTCATATCCACCGCATTGGTCTGGTTTTTTCGAAGCGGCTCTTATTGGTACAAGACATTCGCTTGGGCCCTGAGATTTGCTGCTATCGCTTTCTTTATCAGAATGGCAATTGGGTTTCTCATAGGAGTACCAATGCCAGGGCGAACTCTTTTTACTATTCCTCAAGTCAATCTTCCTGACTTCTTGGTAGGTATAAGAGTTGGCGGTCCTGTCACTTCACAGCGCTTGTTGAGCACGCTAGAAGAAGCATTGACTCTCTCGGCGTTAATTTTGATTTTTGCTGCAGCTAATTCATTGAGTAATCCGCATAGTTTGTTGCGGGTGCTACCAAAACGCTTCTATGGCATCGGGTTAGCGAGCGTTATCGCAAGTTCCGTTGCGCCACAAACAGCCCGCAGCATTCTTCGCGTCCGCAACGCCAAGAGATTACGTGGCCAGCAATCTTCTGGAATTCGCTCGTGGCGAAATGTTGCTATGCCGGTGCTGGAAGATTCACTGGAAAGGTCCATTGACCTTGCCGCCAGTTTGGAGTCACGCGGCTATGGCTATTTCAAAAATCCAACTCGTTACAGACCAGAAAAGTGGCAGCGTCGAGATTTACTTGCACTGAGTGGACCGGGATATGGATTGATTGTTGCTCTCGCAATTCCCAGCCTCTCACCCATCATCGTCGGATTGCTGATACCTCTTTTCGCGCTAACTCCGGTGTTCGCCTCATGATTACTTTCTCGAATGTATCTCTCATCTATCCAAACTCTGAGCGCACAATCATTGAAGATGCAACATTCAGCGTAAATGAGGGTGAACTGGTTCTGTTGATGGGCCACACAGGCGCAGGCAAGAGCTCAGTTTTGAAATTGATCAACGGCTTAGTTCCGCACCACACTGGTGGAATTCTCTCTGGAGAGATAACTGTGGCGGGCCGCTCCACTCGTTCAATCAAACCAGGTGAACTTGCAGACGTCGTCGGAATCGTTGGTCAGAACCCAATCAATGGATTTGTCTCGGATATCGTTGAAGAAGAGATTGCTTTTGGTCTAGAAACTATTGGCATCGCCCCTGATGTCATGCGCAAACGAGTTGAGGAAGTTCTTGATCTTCTTGCTCTTGCACCACTACGTAAGCGTGCAATTTCCCAACTGAGTGGCGGCGAACAACAGCGCGTAGCTATTGCGGCGGCTCTGGTCACCAACCCCAAAGTCTTACTTCTCGATGAGCCCACCAGCGCACTTGATCCCATCGCCGCTGAAGAGGTTCTCTCAATTCTGCATCGTTTAGTTCATGATCTTGGACTCACCGTAATCATCTCTGAACATCGACTTGAACGGGTAATTCAGTTCGTTGATCGCATCATTCTGATTCATGGTGATGGGACTCTAGATTTAGGGTCCGCGGAAGAAGTCTTGAAAAATTCACCTATTGCTCCCCCATTGGTTGATCTCGCGCGCGCGTTAAAGATGCCAACCATCCCATTGAGTATCCGTGAGTTTCGCAAGAACGCACCCGCATTTGAGATTGCCGAAACTCGCACCGAAAGCGCTCCGCTGGAAACTGGAGAAGTCGTGCTCCGAATCTCGGGACTAACGGCCGCGTATGAAGACTCTGAAAGAACTTATGCTCTCTCCAACATTGATCTCGAGATTTCTCGCGGTGAAGTAGTTGCGCTGATGGGACGCAATGGCGCGGGAAAGACAACGCTTCTTAAGTGCGCGGTCGGCCACTCTCCTATTGTTCAAGGCAGCGTTACGGTGCTCGAAAAGGATCCCCAGACCTTTGCTGACCAGGAATTGATTCGGTTTGTGGGATATGTGCCGCAAGAACCAAGTGATCTTCTTTATGCCCAGTCAGTAGAAGAAGAGTGCCTCTTTGCCGATCGGGACAACAACGTTGTCGAGGGAACTACTCTTGAGATCTATCAAACATTGATGGCAATCCCGAGTGTGAAATCGCATCCACGCGATATCTCTGAAGGTCAGAGGTTAGGATTGGTGTTGAGCATCATTCTCTCGGCACAACCACCCCTCATTATTCTTGATGAGCCGACACGTGGTCTTGATTATGAAGCGAAGAGAGTCCTAGTTCGCAATCTGCGCAGAATTGCCCACCAAGAGCGCCGAGCGGTTTTTATCTCTACCCATGATGTTGAGCTTGTCGCAGAAGTTGCTGACCGCGTTATCTTCCTCGCAGATGGAGAGCTCATTGCAAATGGAACTACACGACAAGTTTTAACTGCCTCTCCCGCTTTTGCCCCACAGGTTTCCAAGGCTCTTCCTCATTCACCTTGGCTCACGGTCACTGAGGTAGAGAGTTACGTCAATGCCCAGAAATAGTCTTGCGAGAGTTCAGTTAAGCCCTCTCTTACTTTTTCTTGGTTCAACTTGTGGAGTTATTGCATTCACCTGGCCCTTGTTTTTGCCAAATTCGAATTTCGTACTTCTCCAAGCATCGTCTGCAAGGTTGCTCGCTATTGTTGTTGCGGCATTTGGTATCGCACTTGTCGCCTTGGAAATCTCTCGTGGAGCAATGGATAGTAAATCTGTGGCGCTCCTTGGAGTTCTCTCTGCCCTCATCGCTGCGCTACGTCTTGTTGGCGCAGGTGCCATTGGCATCGAACCCATGTGGTTCTTGCTCATTCTTGCTGGTCATGTCTATGGAAAATACTTTGGATTTTCACTTGGCGTTATCTCGATGGCAGTCTCCGCATTGTTGACGGGTGGAATTGGGCCGTGGCTACCATTCCAGATGATTGCCGCTGGTTGGATTGGCCTGCTTGCAGGTTTTGCTGCATCCAAAGTTACTCCAGCCTTCGAGCGCTTCTATCTGATAATTCTTGGAATTCTTTCTTCACTTGGATTTGGCTTACTGATGGATCTACAACTCTGGCCCTGGCTCACCAGTACTGACACGCAACTCTCCTTCGTGCCGGGAGCAGGAATAGCCGAAAACTGGGAGCGATTCCTAGTTTTTCATCTCACTACTGCACTCGCGTGGGATATTCCGAGGGCGTTGACGACAGCAGTGCTTATTGCATTGACAGCGAAACCGATTCTGAACTCTTTAAAGCGGGCTCGAACTCGTTTGAACTTTACTTCACATGTGACGGTACAAAAGGCAATCGTTTAACTAGAGCTTCACTGGTGCGACCGCGCACATCTATGAGTACTCGACTCTCTGATGTCATGCGTTGATTCATGAGCGCCAATGCAATTCCTGTCTTTAAAGTTGGTGAGAAAGTTCCGCTGGTGACTATTCCGATCACTTCTCCAGCATCGTTCTTGACGTTCATTCCTGCTCGTGGAATCCCACGATCTGTGACCTGGAGGGCTTGCAGAACTCTATGGTTCTTGGACTCTCGCTGCGCAACCATCACCGCCTTGCCCCAGAATTCTTTCTCCCAGGCGATCGCCCAACTAGCACTTGCTTCTACTGGCGTAATAGACAAAGAGAGTTCGTGGCCATGTAATGGATAGCCCATCTCAGTTCGCAAGGTATCGCGCGCACCTAAACCTGCAGGTAACCCATCAAGACCGCGCACAACATCGAGTAGAAGATTCCAAACCTGCGGCGCGTCGGACCAAGGCGTGAGAATTTCGAAGCCACGCTCGCCTGTGTATCCGGTACGACAGAGAGTTATCGAGATACCGGAAATCTCTGCTGCGGTAAATGACATGTACTCCAACTCAGAATCGATACCTAATGATTGCAATACTTTCTGCGAGCCCGGACCCTGTAACGCCAAGACGGAATATTTTTCGTGCTGATTTTCAATTTCAATTCCACTAGGAGCAGATGACTTCAGGCGCGCTACAACATCGGAGGTGTTGGCAGCATTAGGAATGAGAAAGACTTTTTCGAAGGAGTACCGATAAGCAATAAGGTCATCGACAACACCGCCCGATTCTTGATCACAGAGCAATGTGTACTGAGCTTGTCCATCAGAGATCTTTGTGAGGTCGTTGGTCAAAACTGAATTGAGAAAGTCCACTGCCCCGGAACCGACTACAAGAGCTTTGCCGAGGTGAGAAACATCGAAGAGACCCACGCTCTCTCGGACGGCGCGATGCTCATTGAGAACTCCCCCGCCGGCTGTTGCTGGATACTCAATAGGCATTTCCCAGCCGCCAAAATCAGCAAGTTTGGCTCCGGCCGAAAGATGGAATCCATGTAATGGCGAATAACGGCTCACTCGAATAACCTACCCCCATGCCCTCAATCCGTGCGACAGATAGCTCTGCTGTAGAAGATATTTTGGTAGTTGGATTTGCTCGAGATAAGAAGAGTAAGAAATTCTCAATAGCATCCGGCGATCTGAAAGTTGATAAGACTCCACTCATCGAGGCTCTGGAAGATCTCGGCGCAACAGCGGCACCTGATGAAGTGATCAAGTTGCCTGGAAGTGCCACCAAACTTGTGGTTCTTACTGGACTCGGAGAAGTGCGTTCTGGAAACGATTATCCGCACGAAGCGCTCCGCCGCGCAGCTGGAGCGGCTGCTCGTCACCTCGCGGGCCACAGTTCTGCCACATTTGCTCTCCCCCATTCATCCATCACCGATTTTGCAGCCATTGCTGAGGGCGCGTTGCTTGGCGCATATGCTTTCGATGAATTCCGTGGAACTTCAAAGGCAGATAGAAAAGCTCCTCTAGGAAAAGTCTCCATCTTCAGCAAGAATGCAAAGAAGCCCGAGTTCACAAAGGCGCTCTCGAGAAGCCAAGTCATTGCAAAGTACACACACATTGTCCGCGATCTCATCAATACGCCACCGAGCCATCTAACACCTGACTCTTTCTGCCAACGCTTTAAGAAGTTATCTTCTGGAACCAAAGTTAAAGTTGAAATCCTCAACGATTCTCAACTCAGGAAATTGGGATATGGCGGAATCATTGGCGTTGGCCAGGGATCTGCTAACCCACCTCGCCTATTGCATCTTTCCTATACGCCGACTACATCGAAAAGTGGAAAGAAACTTAAGCGTTATGCCTTTGTAGGAAAGGGCATCACCTTCGATACTGGCGGCCTTGCCCTCAAACCTGCACAAGGTATGGAGGCAATGAAATCAGACATGAGCGGAGCAGCCGCAGTGTCTGCCGCAATTCTGGCCATTGCAGAACTAGGACTTCCTATTGCAATTGATGCATGGGCGCCACTAGCTGAAAACATGGTGAGTGATACTGCAACTCGTCCAAGTGACATCATCACTATTTATGGCGGCAAAACTGTGGAAGTTCTAAATCCTGACGCCGAGGGTCGTCTCGTTCTTGCTGATGCGATGATGCGAGCCGCTGAAATCGGAAAGAAAGCTGGCGGACTCGATGGCCTCGTTGATGTTGCAACACTCACTGGTGCGCAGGTTGTTGCTCTTGGAACTCGCACTAGCGCAGTCATGACAAACAACTCTGATTTCTCTGATTCATTCTTGAAACTTGCCGAACAAACTGGCGAGCAATTCTGGCCAATGCCGCTTCCTGATGAATTGCGTGCATCCCTAGATTCACCGGTTGCAGATATCGCCAATATTGGTGATCGCATGGGGGGCATGCTCGTTGCCGGTCTCTTCCTCAAGGAATTTGTGGCTCCAGAGTTACCGTGGCTCCATCTCGACATCGCTGGTCCGGCCTACAACGATGGAAAGCCTCATGGTTATACCCCGGTAGGTGGAACAGGTGTCGCACTTCGCACTCTTGTCGCGCTTGCCGAGTCCTCAGCATCCCAGTGATGCTGGCAAGATAGGGCCATTGAACAATGTTCTTGCTTCATCTGATCTGTGAGGTTATTCGTGGCGAACTTTGATTTAGTAGTACTCGGTGGCGGAAGCGGAGGCTATGCCTGCGCTCTACGTGCAGCTCAACTTGGTCTCAAGGTTGTACTGATTGAGAAGGACAAGTTAGGTGGCACCTGTCTTCACCGAGGATGTATTCCCACCAAGGCCCTCCTCCATGCTGGCGAGATTGCAGACAACACCCGCCATGCCGCAGAGTTCGGCGTTAAAGCAGATTTCCATTCCATGGATATGGTCGCAGTCAACGCTTATAAAGATGGTGTCATAACAAAGTTGCATAAGGGCCTCCAAGGTCTAGTGAAATCTCGAAATATCACCTACGTCGAAGGTTCAGGTCGTTTAGTCTCTCGCGATACGGTCGAAGTAAATGGAGAGCGTTACACCGGAAAGAATGTGGTTCTAGCTACCGGTTCATATGCGAAATCACTTCCTGGTCTTGAAATTGACGGCACAACCATCGTGACAAGTGATCACGCGATGAACATGACCAAAGTGCCCTCATCTGTCATTGTCCTTGGCGGTGGCGTCATCGGATGTGAGTTCGCCTCGGTATGGAAATCATTCGGTGCTGAAGTAACAATTATCGAAGCTTTGCCACATCTCGTTGCATTAGAAGATGAATCCTCTAGTAAGCAACTCGAGCGAGCATTCCGCAAGCGAGGAATCAATTTCGAGCTCGGAACAAAATTCAAGAGCGCAGCCAAGACTGCTAAAGGCGTCACTGTCACTTTAGAAGACGGCAAAACTTTTGATGCCGAAGTTCTTCTGGTTGCAGTCGGTCGTGGCCCAGTTTCCAATGGCCTCGGTTATGAAGAACAGGGAATCAAAATGGATCGCGGCTACATCCTGGTCGACAATAAATGCCGTACCAATATTCCGGGCATCTGGGCAGTAGGAGATCTCATTCCGACTCTGCAACTCGCTCACGTTGGTTTCGGTGAAGGTATTTTGGTCGCTGAAGAGATTGCAGGATTAAATCCACGTCCCATTAACTATGACGGAGTCCCACGCGTTACATATTCAGAACCTGAAGTTGCATCTGTTGGACTCACAACCGCCGCTGCGAAAGCGCAAGGTTACGACGTTGTTGAACTTAACTATGACTTAGCCGGAAATGGAAAAGCTCAAATCTTGAAGACTGCTGGGTCGATCAAATTGGTTTCTCAAAAAAATGGTCCAGTTCTAGGTATCCATATGGTTGGATCCCGCGTCGGTGAACTTCTCGCTGAAGCACAACTCATTTTCAACTGGCAGGCTGATGCAAATGATGTTGCACCTCTTATTCACGCTCACCCAACCCTCTCTGAGGCCATGGGCGAGGCTCATTTAGCACTGGCTGGAAAACCACTTCACGCACATGGATAATCAGTCCCTCATTACTGGATCGGAGATAAAGCGATGACATTCTCGGTGAAGATGCCAGCTCTCGGTGAGAGCGTAACTGAGGGAACAGTTACTCGATGGCTCAAAGCTGAAGGTGATCATGTCGCCCTCGATGAACCGCTTCTTGAAGTGTCGACTGACAAAGTAGATACCGAAATTCCTTCGCCGGCTGCCGGCATCCTGCAAAAGATTGTTGTCGCAGTCGATAGCGTTGTTCCAGTCGGCGCTGAACTAGCAGTTATTGCTGACGGAGCATCCGCTCCCGCTACACCAGCAGCTCCTGCAGCTCCCGCGGTAGCTGCAACACCAGCTCCAACTCCAACTCCAACTCCAGCACCAGCACCAACTCCAGCCGCGACTGCAACGCCAGTTACAGCAGCTCCATCATCCAATGCAACGCCAGTCGTGATGCCTGCACTCGGTGAATCAGTCACCGAGGGAACTGTTACTCGTTGGCTCAAGACAGTCGGCGATAACGTCGCCGTTGATGAAGCGTTGCTCGAAGTTTCCACCGATAAAGTTGATACTGAGATTCCTTCACCAGTTGGTGGAGTTCTTCTCTCTATTGATGTACCCGTTGATTCAACTGTTCCTGTCGGCGCACGTCTTGCAACTATTGGAGCAGCCGGTGCCGCGCCAGTAACTCCAGCTCCAGCACCAACTCCAGCACCAACTCCAGCACCAACTCCAGCACCAATTGCGACTGCTCCAAAAGCAGTACCTGCTCCCCCGCAGACTCCTCCTCCGATAATTCCAAAGCCAGTTGCTGCTGCTCCGGTCGCATCAACTCCAGCAAGTGCATCAGTTCTCGATGATTCTTATGTCACTCCTATTGTCCGCAAACTTGCCGCGGAAAATGGCGTCGATCTCTCTCGCGTTAAAGGAACTGGCGTGGGTGGCCGTATCCGCAAAGAAGATGTTCTTGCTGCTGTAGCCCGCCCAACAACGTCTGCTCCTACTGCTTCAGCCACAACTGCACCGTCCTCAACTCCTCGAGTTGCGGCGCCGGTTGCTGTCTCACCATTACGCGGAACTACTGTGACTATGTCTCGTCTGCGCAAGGTAATCGCAGCGCGCATGCTCGAGTCTCTGCAAGTCAGCGCCCAACTCACAACTGTCATCGAAGTTGATATCACCAAGATTGCGCGTTTGCGTGAGAAAGCTAAGGCAAGTTTCGAAGCCCGTGAAGGCGTTAAGTTAACTTTCCTCCCATTTTTCGCAGTCGCGGTATGCGAAGCATTGAAACAACATCCTGTCGTCAATGCATCAGTTGAGGGTGATCAGATCACTTATCACGGTGCTGAGCATCTAGGTATTGCAGTCGACACCGAGCGCGGCCTGCTCGTACCTGTCATTCGTGATGCTGGCGATCTCAACATGGGCGGCATTGCTCGCAAGATTGTTGATGTTGCAGGTCGTACGCGCGATAACAAGATCTCACCCGATGATCTCGGTGGCGGAACATTCACCATCACCAATACAGGATCACGTGGCGCGCTATTTGATACTCCAATTATCAATCAACCTCAGGTTGCAATTCTTGGTCTCGGTGCGGTCGTCAAACGTCCTATGGTTGTCAAAGGTGAAGATGGCGGAGAAACCATTGCAATTAGATCGATGGTCTACCTTGCGCTTTCCTATGATCACCGCATTGTTGATGGCGCAGATGCAGCGCGCTTCCTCGGCACACTCAAAGAGCGCTTAGAAGAGGGTCGTTTCGAATCTGACCTAGGACTCTAATGTCGTTGCCTCAACGTATTGCCGTCACTGGCGCATCCGGCCTGATTGGTACTGCGCTCATTGGGCATCTGAAGTCTGAGGGTCATACAGTTCAAAAACTCGTACGTCGCCCTGTTGTCTCACCTGATGAAGTGCAATGGGATCCTCGTACTGGCACGGTAGATCTTGCTCCGCTTGAAGGTGTCGATGCGATCATTCATCTTGCAGGTGCAAATGTCGGCGATAAGAGATGGACCAAGAAATATCGGGCAGAAATTTTAAACTCTCGTCTACTTGGCACTACGGCAATTGCCAATGCTGTTACTCAACTCAAGCCGCAAGTGTTTATCTCATCAAGTGCCATCGGTTGGTATGGCGAGACTGGCAATCGCGCTGTCACCGAAGGCGATCGCCCTGGCGATGACTTCTTAGCTGCAGTCTGCAAAGAGTGGGAAGCCGCTGCAGATCTGGCAACAGATACGCGCATCGTCAAAGTTCGCACTGGCCTCGTTCTCGATCCCACAGGCGGAGCGCTAGGAAAAATGCTCCCGCTCTTCAGATTTGGATTGGGCGGAAAACTTGGAAATGGAAAGCAATGGTGGTCTTGGATCACTCTCCATGATCAAATCAAAGCCATCTGTTATTTACTGGAAAAACCAATTGAAGGTCCGGTAAACCTCACAGCGCCAAATCCGGCTACCAATCAAGAATTTACCTCGGCACTTGCCCGAGCAATGCATCGTCCCGCACTCTTTCCAGTTCCTTCTATTGCACTGAAGATTGCACTTGGTGGTTTTTCGACTGAAATTCTAGGATCCAAGAGAGTTATTCCACAGAAACTTATTGACGCAGGATTTACTTTTGATTATCCCCACATTGCACCTGCGCTTTCTGCGCTTATAGATCAGCAATAATCGCTTCGGCAGCGAGCCGACCGCTGAGTAAAGCTCCTTGCTGTGATGGAGTCGCTCGATGATCACCTGCGATATAAACGTTCTCACTCAATCTGCTCGGAGATATCAAAGGTTTTCCAGGAAGATGCTTTGGCAGAGATTGTGCTATTTCGAAGTGCTGAACGTACTCCAACGACTTTGGATTAACTCTCCAGAGCGCGCCCACGCGTGCTAACACTTCTGTACTAGGGATTACATCTAGAGCAGTAGTGGAAATCAAGGTCCGCCCTGCTGGAGCGTACGACGGTGCAACATTGGAGATTGCCACCGAATTCACGAATGTGTTCGTGGGGTCCAGGCGTAAGTGATTACTCTTAATTTCTCCTGCCGGGACGCTGTGATACCACGTTACAGATTTGTTCATACTTGGCGCCGGTTGACCTAGAAGTGATGCTGCCGAAACTTCATTAGTAGCTATCAGAACAACATCAGCGCTGAGTTTCTCTTCAGAAGTTTGAACTTCTCCGCTTTTTATTTTTCGCACTCTCGATTCTGTTCTGATATCTAAGCCCTCACCCAACAAATTAGGTAGAGCTTGAACGCCAAGATGTGGAACTCCCGGATTTCCGCGAATGAACCAACGAAGTAGTTCATGTGCCATCAGGGATGAAACTTCATCAGGATTTATCAGTAAGACTCCCTGCAAGAACCTCTTAATGATCTTTTGATAAAAGTCACCTGATTGGCTCATGGCAATTCCAAAGCTTTGATCCTGGGCCTTGCTTGCCAGATAGCGTAGGAAATTCAACTTCTCAGAGAGAGTTCCTGTTCGCGATGACAAATCTCCAACTAAATAGCCCAAACCTTTGCGTGGATCTCCAACCATCACCAGTTTTTCATCTATGAAAATCTCAAACCCCTTGGAAAGAGAGTGAATCTGAAGCTTCTCGACTAACCCAGTTCTTCGAAGTTCTGGGTAGGCAGGGTTGATGACTTGAAAACCATGATCACAGCGATAACCATCGATCATCTCTGTGGCAACTCTTCCGCCAATGCGAGATTGCTCTTCAAGTAAGGTGACTTCACAGCCATTGCTGCGCAAGATTTGTGCGGCATTAAGACCTGCAAGCCCTGCACCAACAACTATGACTTTGAGTGACATCTTTATCGAGCGCTAATTTCGCGCGCCTTATCCAGAATGCGAGCTACATCAAGTGCAAACTCTCGCGAAATTGGGAGTGGGCTGCCAATTTCTAAATGAGTACGTACGGCCTCATAGAAACTGGGATATGAACCCGGCTCGCTTGGGTAGTTGAATGAGCTCTCGCCCCTAAATATGCGAGCTTCAGTCTTTATTTCTTCAGGAGCAAACCACTCTCCTGGCTTGGGAATAAAGCCCTTTCTCAATAATTCTTCTTGATGGTCGAGTTCAGTAATGACCAGAGATCCACCGTCGCCATTAACTCGGATACGTGGCCCTGGTGCTCCAACAATTGCGCTGGCTGAAAGATAAGAATCCACGCCAGAGTCATGCTTGAGAACTAGAAGCACATCATCGTCGGACGCTCCTCGAATATCTCGCACCGATGCATGTACTAACTCTGCTGACCCAAACAAATCCAAGGCTGTCGACACCAAATGAGTTTGCAGATCAAGTAGGAGTCCGCCACCATTTTCGGGCAGAGTCGTCTCTCGCCACGAATTGGGATTGAGTTCTGGGCGGAATCGCTCGAATCGTGAATCAACTCGAAAAACTCGACCAATAGCAGATTCCTGAATCGCTCTTTTGATGGTTAATGAATCCGAGTCCCATAGACGATTAAAGAAGACTGTTAATGGAACACCATGCAGCTCTGCTGTTTCGAAAAGTTCCAAGGTTTCGTAGTAATTGCGACCCATCGGCTTATCGACCACGGTAGCAATCCCTGCTTGAATTGCTGCTCGCGCGTGTTCAGCATGGACCTCGTTGGTGGAGGCCACGACAATCAGGTCTAAATCTTCTTCAACAAGCTCCTCAATCGAGTTAACGAGTATCGCGTTAGGAAAATCCTCGTGCGCAATAGCCTTCTTCTCTAACGCTCGAGTACAAATAGCTGCAACGTCAAACCCTGCCGAGACGAGGGTTGGAGCATGAAAGTAACGCCCCGCTAGACCATAACCAACGATTCCAGCGCGCATGCTTGTGTTGCTCTAGTTTTCTTGATGCTGAAGTTTTGAAGGCCACCAAATTTTAGGTCCGATAACTCGAACTAAAGCTGGAACCAGAAGTGAACGCACAACAATGGTGTCGAGAAGGACACCAAATGCGACGGCAAATCCGAGTTGGGCCAAGAAGACAAGAGGAAGTACTCCGAGCACGCCAAATGTTGCCGCTAGAACTATTCCAGCAGATGTGATGACTCCGCCAGTTACGGTGAGACCCTTGATGACGCCAGCTCGTGTGCCGATACGTAATGACTCTTCACGTACTCGAGTCATCAAGAATATGTTGTAATCAATTCCTAGTGCTACAAGGAAGACGAATGCAAAGAGCGGGAATGCTGCATCGCTGCCAGCGAATCCGAAGACGTGTTCGAAAACCAAAGCACAGACTCCGAGCGTTGCGGCAAATGAGAGCACAACTGTTGCCAAAAGGAGGCCTGCTGCCAAGATACTTCGTAAAAGCAGACCCAAGATGATTGCTATCAGGATTAAAACAATAGGAATGATCACGCGATTATCTCGACGTGAAGACTCATCGATGTCATAACTGACAGCCGTCTGTCCACCGACCAGAATATTGGCATTAACTTGCTTTACTGCATCACGGATGAGCGGGATGGTTTCCTTTGCATCTGTGGAATCGGCAGGAACGGAAAGGGTCGCGTAAAGCAAAGCTTTTCCATCAACAATTCTAACTTCGGTTGTGGGCTGTTGAGTGATGGGATCGCGATTAGTAAGCGGTACTACGTTGGCGACGTTTTCAACTTTTGTCACTGCTGAAGTGACAGCCACGAGGTCGTCTTGATCAATCACAATTTCAACCGGAGTTCCTTCTCCGCTTGGGAAGTGCTCTCCCAGCTTTTCAAGACCGATCACAGAATCAGTACGTGATGTAAATGCATCTGTTTGCGCTAATCCATCAGCCTTAAGAGTCGGCGCGAAACCAGCGAAGAAAACGAGCGCAAGTGCTGTGGAAATCCACACTCTCTTTGGTCTACGTTCAACAAGGCTGCCAACTTTCGCCCAGATTCCCCCGAGCTTCTCATCCGGTGCGCCAAAGCGAGGAATCTTTGGCCAGAAAATCCAACGACCAAAAACAATGAGCAAGGCAGGAAGCAGAGTGAGGGCTGCGAGCATCGCAGAGGCGATACCGATAGAACCAACAGGGCCTAGACCACGATTACTGGAGAGATCGCTCAAGAGCAACACCATGAGACCTGCAATCACTGTTGAACCCGAAGCAAGAATTGGTTCGACGACACCTCTGAGCGCAATACGCATCGCAACAAATCTTGATTCTTGGTGATGCAATTCTTCACGATAGCGAGAAATCAATAAGAGGGCGTAATCAGTTGCGGCTCCTAGAACAAGGACATCCAGAATTCCTTGAGTCTGACCGTTGAGATCAAGTACATCAGCTTTTGCTAGGTAATAAACAATCATGGTCGCAAAGGTCAATGCCGTACCAGCGGTGAAGAGTGGAAGGATCCAGAGCACCGGTGAGCGATAGACAACAATCAAGATAAGCGCAACGACAAGTAGCGTGGTTTGCAGAAGGCGCGTATCAATAGAACCAAAAGCGCCGAAGAGGTCGGCAAAAATTCCGCCTGGTCCAGTCACGTGAGATTGGATTCCTGATGTAGAGAAGTTTTCTTTCATATCCTCGCGAATGAATTCAATAATCATGGGAAGAACTGGTTCTTTATCAATATTCTCACCGGCGATTGCTGAGTCGAGTTGAACGTTAATCAAGATCGCTTTTCCATCTGCTGATGGAATCGGCTGGATTGGAGCGCTTGGAGAGAAGTAAGTACTGAGAGCTTTTCCAGACTCCGGAAGCACCTTCGCGCCTAACGTTGCTGCGTACTCGGAAACTCGCCCGAATGCTTCAGTATTTGTAGCTGGATTTAGATCACCGACCAGCAATAATAGAGTCGGCAAGAGGTCTTGTGATTGTTGAGAGAATTTAACGATGATCTCTCCGGCGAGCGTTGATTCTGCGCTGTCGGGCAAGAAACTCGAATTATCATTTTCTTGAACTGTAGAAATCTTCGAAAATGCCGCACCAGAGAAGCCGCCAATAGCAAGCCACGAAATGATAGAAATCACGGCGATCCAGAGGGCCTTTCGACCTTTGACCTGACTTTTCTTGGTCTGACTCTTCTTACCTGAGACCTTGCTTGATTCGTTGGTGATGCTCTCCGTCACAAATGCTCCTAGCCTACGTATGCGTAAGGGATGAGTTTACCTCTCGATGAAGTTAGGCTCTCCCTGTGACCGCATTAATCACCTCACAAGGCTCAGAGACAACAGCCTCACACGCTGCCGAGAATCCTTTTTTTCCTCTCGCTCTGAAGAAAATCGGTCTCATGGAGTACGAGTCCGCTCTCGACTTACAGCGCACTTTCCATCAAGAGATTGCTGATTCCAGCCGACCTAACACTTTGATATTGCTCGAGCACCCACCAGTCTTTACCGCCGGACGCAGAACTCTCGACAGCGAGATGCCTACTGATGGATCCCGCGTCATCACCGTTGATCGCGGTGGCAAGATAACTTTTCACGGCCCCGGTCAAATAGTTGGGTACCCCATTGTGAGGTTAAAGAATCCCAACGATGTTGTTGGTTTTGTTAGAGAGATTGAAATTGCACTCATCCAAGTCTGCAAAGAGTTTGGCATAAATGCTGAAAGATATTGCGAGAGATCTGGAGTATGGGTCAGAGATTCACGTGGCGATCGTAAAATCGCAGCTATTGGAATCAGAGTCACACGCGGCGTAACAATGCATGGATTTGCACTCAATGTTGATCCTGACCTTTCGTACTTTGACCGTATCGTTCCGTGCGGAATTGCCGATGCAGAAGTTACGTCTTTGAGTCGCGAACTCAATCGCAAAGTCTCTGTCGAGGAAGTGACCCCCATTCTTGAACGCTTTGTTTACCAATCTCTGATGAAGGTTTCTGCGACATGATCGCTCCAGATGGACGTAAGCTGCTTCGTATTGAAGCCAGAAATGCGGCTGTTCCTATCGAGAAGAAGCCAGAGTGGATTAAGACTCGCGCCAAGATGGGTCCTGAGTACACAGCCCTTCGGTCGCTGGTATCGCGCGAGGGACTGCATACTGTCTGCCAGGAAGCCGCTTGCCCCAACATCTTTGAATGTTGGGAAGATAAAGAGGCAACGTTTCTTATTGGTGGCGAGGCTTGTACTCGTCGTTGCGACTTTTGCAATATCGATACCGGCAAACCACAACCTCTAGATCGAGACGAGCCTCGTCGTGTTGCCGAATCAGTAAGAACGATGGGATTGAAGTATGCGACAGTGACTGGCGTTGCTCGTGACGATTTGGACGATGAAGGCGCATGGCTCTATGCCGAGACAATCAACCAGATCCACCAATTAGTGCCTGGTTGTGGCGTCGAGATGCTTGCGCCAGATTTCTCCGGCAAAGCTGAATTACTTACTGAGGTATTTGAAAGTAGACCAGAAGTTTTTGCCCATAACTTGGAGACTGTCCCCAGAATCTTCAAACGGATCAGACCAGCATTTAATTACGAGCGCTCTCTCAATGTGATTACACAAGCACGAGACTTTGGTTTGATCACTAAATCTAATTTGATTCTCGGCATGGGAGAAACACGTGAAGAGATTTCACAAGCTTTGAGCGATCTTCATAATGCGGGATGTGATCTGATCACCATTACGCAATATCTACGTCCATCTGCGCTACATCATCCTGTTGAGCGTTGGGTTAAACCAGAAGAGTTTGTTGAGCTCTCAAAAGAGGCAGAAGAACTTGGCTTCTCTGGCGTCATGAGCGGACCTCTCGTGCGCTCAAGCTATCGAGCTGGTCGCCTCTACAAGCAGGCGCTTGATAATCGCGCATTAGATTTACGAAGCGGTGTAAGTAATGGCTGATGTGGTCTACCCACCAATCATCCGAATCGTCAAAGGTCTCTGGAAGTATTTAGGTTTGCGCTTTACCTTCTACGGAGAGGCGCACGTTCCTACTAAGGGGCCCGCCATCCTTGCCATGAATCATGTTGGGTATCTTGATTTCGCACTCGCTGGTACGGCAGTACTGCCTTCAGGTCGCTTGGTTCGATTCATGGCCAAACGCGAAATATTTGATCATCCTGTAGCTGGCCCATTGATGCGAGGAATGAAGCACATCTCGGTTGATAGAAAAAATGGTGGGCCATCCTTTATCGCCGCCCTTCGCGCTTTAAAGAAGGGCGAGATTGTTGGCGTTTTTCCAGAGGCAACGATCTCTCAGAGTTTTGAGTTGAAAGAGAACAACCTGGGATCAGGCTCTGGAAGACTCAGACCACATTGTGCGCAAGCGCGTCGGGTTGAAAACAATCGGCTCGGTCGACTCGCAAAGGCCGCGTCGATGACACTGGCCGATTGATCCAAGAATTCAGGGCCTATCACGGCTTGTAAGTCTTCCAACACCAAAACCGTGCCTTTGCCAAGTTCGAGGCAGGTTTGCAGCGCATCTCGTAAGGCCTGTTCATTGTTGCTGTGGATTCGCAAGCTAGATACAGCCAGTTCAATGCTATGTTCTTGATATCGATCTAAGTTAGGGAACGGTTGCAGTGGGACGATATGCCCGTCAACCCTGAAATGGCTATAGCCTTTGTCCGAAGCCCAACGGGCGAGATCTTTATAGATGCCTTTGCGTGCGCTTACAAGTGGTGCGAAAAGACCAATCCAACGTCCTTTGTAGTCACGCATCAAACGTGCAGCCAATTGATCAAAAGTTTGCGGCTCGACGGCGATTTGACAGTCCGGGCAATGCGCCGTTCCTAG
>JBEATV010000079.1:0-2591 GCA_041161815.1 Actinomycetota bacterium
ATGAATTGCGAGGCGATGTACGCACGGTCTGTGCGAGGCAATACTCCGCTATCAACCTGGCTGAATTTGATGTTGGCGATTGGTGCGGTGAGAAGCACAAGGATTGCAATCGAGCCCATAACAACGCTGATAGGCCTGCGCATCACAAATCGTGAAACTTGAGCCCAACGCCCATCTTCTTTCTGCACGATTCCGCTCTTGCGAACAGTGCCTTTGTTCACTTTCTGGCCGATAATGGCAAGAATCGCTGGAAGTGGAATAAGCGCACCGAGAACAGCGAGCGCTACAACGGCTGCTCCCGCATATCCCATCGACTTCAAGAAGTTTTGAGGGAAGAAGGTAAGTGAGATCAGCGTCAGTACGACTGTGAGTCCTGAATAAAAGACAGTCTTACCAGCGCTACGCAAGGTATTAACGATTGCACTTTCGTTATCCAAGCCCTTAGCCAACTCTTCTCGGAATCGATTAACGATTAACAACGCGTAATCAATGCCTAAGCCGAGCCCAAGTCCCGTCGTGAGATTGAGGGCAAAGATGCTGACATCTGTAAAGAACGTCATGAGATACATGACCAAGAAAGTTCCAAGTATGGCGGTAACACCCACGACGAGTGGCATTGCAGATGCAGCCATCGCACCAAACACAAAGATGAGAAGTAAGAATGTGAGCGGGATTGAGATCGCTTCAGAGATCTTCAAATCGTCTTGGATTCGACCATTGATGGCATTAGCAAACACAGCTCCACCAGATGCATAGATCTCTAGATCACCGTATGCGCCATCGTATTTATCTTGGTAATAACCACCTGAGCGATCAATCTCAGTGAAATCTGTTGACTTGAGATATACGAAGATAAATGCCGAGTTTCCATCTTTGCTCTTGAGGGAAGGAGCGCCACCGCTTGACCAATAAGACAATACGCTTTCAGCAGTATCCTCACCACGAACTTCTGCTTCAAGCTTTTGGGCCGCTGCCACGACGGCGGGATCATCGACCGACTTATCTTTGGCGTCGACAACCAAGACGACTGCCGGATCCTTCACTTTGAACGTGTCTTCTAGGTACTCCCAGACCTTCACAGAATCGCTGTTGGGGTCTGAATAGCCGCCGGAGTCAAAGCGCGAAAAGACTTGCGAGCCGATGGCGCCCGAGAGAATCGTTGTCAGAAGGAAGAGCGAGAGCACCGATTTCTTGCGCTTCGCGATGAAGTGACCCAGACGCTCGAACATAAATTCCCTTTCAATTATCTATACAGTGTTCAGATTATTGGTGTCTATTTGAACATTGTCAAGTTTTGGAGCATGATTTGGTTATGGCTCCAAAAGCGATTCTTAAGACCTCCTATCATCACGGAGATCTGGAGAGCGCGCTTGTTGAAGCGGCTATTTCCCTGGTACGAAAATATGGACCAGATCACCTTTCTCTCCGTGCGGTATCCGCGGAAGTAGGTGTTAGCCCAAGCGCGAGCTATCACTATTTTCAAGATAAAGACTCCTTGGTTTCTGCAGTCGGCAACACTCTCTTTGAGCAACTAGCAGAGATACAAGAGCAAGCAATTTCCAAGATTAAAGGTGGTGGTGCGCGCGGCGCCAAAGAACGCTTTGAGGCCTTGGGTATCTCTTATTTCAAATGGGCTTTAAACCAACCAAACCTTTACCGATTAATTTTTGGGGGATTCTGTGAACAACATGAGTCCCCTCTCGAGAGCAAAGCGTGGCAACTTCTCAAACAGAGCCTTGACGAACTAGTTGAAGAAGGACTCATCACCAAGAGTGCTCGCCTCGGAGGCGAAGTGTTGGTTTGGTCTGCGGTTCATGGCGCAAGCTCACTTGTCATTGAGGGATTAATGCCAAAGGATTCATTCCCCATGATCATCAAAGGCGTACAACGATCGTTAGGAATGAAATGAGTGAATTTCTACCGGCAATCACATCGGATGAGATTGATCTAGAAAAAGATGACGCTCGCGATGCTGAGATTAAGGGAGATAAACCCCCGCATCACGAATAACTACTCGCTTGTTGAAGGAGTTGCTGGAGCGGTAGTTGGCTTTGAATCAGAGGTTTTTGTCTGTGAATCAGTCTTATAGAAACCCGAGCCCTTAAAGACGATTCCAACGTTGGAATAGATCTTGCGAACATCCTTGCCACATTCAGGACAGACCGAAATAGCCGCATCTGTGAAGGATTGCACTACCTCAAAAGCGTGATCACAGGCGTTACATTGATACTGATATGTAGGCACGGGCGTAATCTAAGGGATGACTTACAGGCCGGGCTAATTGAGATTAGAGGACGAGCGTGATTTTCGACTTAGCAAATACCGCGTTATCGGTATTGGTCGTTGGTGCGCTTCTATCGCTGGCTTTTCTTCTGCCAGAACGTGACGGCGTCATCCAAGAGTCTGCTGCAAGTACTCAGAAGTTTTTGAAGTGGTGTTCTGGGTTATGGATTGTTGCAGCGCTGGGAAATCTTTTAGCTATCTTGGCAGAAATCTTTGAATCGAGTCTCTTTGAAGTTCTTGATCTCACCATCATCAGATCTTTCACGACTCAGGTCACCCTAGGCAAGCTACTTGCTTATCAAGTTCTG
>JBEATV010000080.1:0-2583 GCA_041161815.1 Actinomycetota bacterium
AGATTGGTGAAGTGCACGAAGGTGCAGCAACCATGGACTGGATGGAGCAGGAACAAGAGCGCGGCATCACCATTACCTCTGCTGCAACCACATGTATGTGGAAAGACCATCTCATCAACATTATTGATACACCTGGCCACGTTGACTTTACAGTTGAAGTAGAGCGCTCACTCCGTGTTCTTGACGGAGCAGTTGCAGTATTCGACGGCGTTGCAGGTGTAGAGCCACAATCTGAAACAGTATGGCGCCAAGCAGATCGCTACTCAGTTCCACGTATCTGTTTTGTTAACAAGCTCGACCGCACCGGTGCTTCATTCGATAAGTGCGTTGGCATGATCAAGGATCGCCTTAACGCTGTAGCTCTCGTTCTTCAGCTTCCAATCGGAAACGAATCAGATTTCATCGGCGTCGTCGATCTCATCGCCATGAAGGCGCTTGTCTGGCGCGGCGAAACCAAAAAGGGTGAAGATTACGCAGTCGAAGAAATTCCTGCTGACATGCTTGATAAGTGCAAGGCTGCTCGCGCTGAAATGCTCGAAACTCTTGCTGAGAACGATGACGTGCTCATGGAGAAGTTCCTTGAAGGAATTGAAGTTTCAGAGGATGAAATCATCGCTGGAATCCGTCGCGCAACAATCGCTGCAAAGCTTTCACCAGTTCTTACAGGTTCTGCCTTTAAGAACAAGGGCGTTCAGCCAATGCTTGATGCAGTAACTCGCTACCTTCCATCACCTCTTGATATCGATGCAATCGTCGGTACTGAGATGGATGATGCAGAGAAGCCACTTTCACGCCTTCCAAAGAATGACGAACCATTCTCAGCTCTAGCTTTTAAGATCATGACTGATCCACACCTTGGAAAGCTCACATTTATCCGTGTCTATTCAGGCGTTCTCGAGACCGGTTCAACAATTCTTAACTCAACAAAGAACCGCAAAGAGCGCATCGGAAAGATCTACCAGATGCACGCTAATAAGCGCGAAGAACGCGACAACGTTGGCGCAGGAATGATCGTTGCAGTTATGGGTCTTAAGGACACCACAACTGGAGAAACTCTCTGCGATCCTGCAAAGCCAGTAATTCTCGAGTCAATGGACTTCCCAGCACCAGTTATCTCTGTTGCTATCGAGCCAAAGACAAAGGGTGACCAAGAGAAACTCGGCGTAGCGATTCAGCGTCTTTCAGAAGAAGACCCAACTTTCCACGTTAATACAGATGAAGAGACTGGCCAGACAATCATCGCTGGTATGGGTGAACTCCACCTTGAAATTCTCGTTGACCGTATGCGTCGCGAATTTAAGGTTGAAGCTAACGTCGGTAAGCCACAGGTTGCATACCGCGAAACACTTCGTAAGCCAGTTGCACGCCATGACTACACCCACAAGAAGCAGACGGGTGGTTCTGGACAGTTTGCAAAGATTCAGATTGCTATCGAACCTCTACCAACAGGTGAAATTGAAGGCGGATATGAATTCGTCAACAAGGTCACCGGAGGTCGCGTACCGAAGGAGTACATCCCTTCAGTTGACGCAGGATGTAAGGAAGCGATGACAGCAGGTCCACTTGCTGGCTATCCACTCACAGATGTACGAGTAACTCTTCTTGACGGCGCGTATCACGATGTTGACTCATCGGAGCTCGCATTCAAGGTGGCTGGTATCGCAGCATTTAAGGAAGCAGCAAAGCTTGCTGATCCTGCAATTCTCGAACCAGTGATGAAAGTCGAAGTTGTTACCCCTGAAGACTTCATGGGTGATGTCATCGGCGATCTCAACAGTCGTCGTGGCCAAATTCAGGCCATGGATGAGCGGTCAGGTGCCCGCGTTGTTAGGGCGCTAGTTCCGTTGTCAGAGATGTTCGGCTATGTCGGAGATCTCCGCTCCAGAACACAAGGTCGCGCGAGCTACAGCATGGAATTCGACAGCTATGCCGAAGTTCCAGGCAACGTCGCAAAGGAAATCATTGCGAAAGTTCGCGGCGAATAACCCTAATAAATCAAAAAGCACAACCCCTAATAACTAAGCACTAGGAAACGAAAGAGGAACCAAAATGGCAAAAGCCAAGTTCGAGCGTAATAAGCCGCACGTTAACATCGGTACCATCGGCCACATTGACCACGGTAAGACAACACTTACTGCTGCGATCTCAAAGGTGTTGCACGACAAGTATCCAGATGTAAACCCATTCACACCTTTTGATCAGATCGATAAGGCTCCAGAAGAGCGCCAGCGCGGTATCACAATCTCTATCGCTCACATTGAGTACCAGACAGAGAAGCGTCACTATGCACACGTTGACTGCCCAGGCCACGCTGACTACATCAAGAACATGATCACTGGTGCTGCACAGATGGACGGAGCAATCCTCGTCGTTGCAGCAA
The DNA here is from genome assembly GCA_041161815.1 of Actinomycetota bacterium. Classification (GTDB taxonomy): domain Bacteria; phylum Actinomycetota; class Actinomycetes; order Nanopelagicales; family Nanopelagicaceae; genus MAG-120802. The sequence goes on from JBEATV010000080.1 coordinate 2,381, forward strand.
CAGACGGTCCAATGCCACAGACCAAGGAGCACGTTCTCCTTGCTCGTCAGGTTGGCGTTCCATCAATCGTTGTGGCTCTTAACAAGTCAGACATGGTTGATGACGAAGAAATTCTTGAACTCGTTGAAATGGAAGTTCGTGAACTTCTATCTAAGTACGAGTTCCCAGGCGATGACACTCCAATCGTTCGTATCTCAGCACTT
>JBEATV010000081.1:0-2548 GCA_041161815.1 Actinomycetota bacterium
GAGTTCTGCTGCGGCTCGTGCAACTTCCATTGTCTTATCCATTGACTCGGCATATTTGTTGGTGCCATGTGCAGCAAGTGAGAACCAGAAAGGTAATCCCCTAACTCGACGAGTAAGGTGAATTGCATAATCTGATGGATTCCAATCTCCTGACTCGAGAGTCTCGAGATAGCCCGCATGTTGGGTATGTGCTTGACGAGCAATCTCAGGATTGCGATAGATCAATGCACATGCATCAAATGGCGCAAAGAGCCACTTATGTGGATCAACAATAAATGAATCTGCTAACTCAACGCCTTTGAAAAGCGGCTTGGAACGTGGAGATGCAAGTGCGGCAAGACCATATGCGCCATCAACGTGATACCAAATACCTCGCTCGTTTGCGGATTTACCAATTCCCGCGAGATCATCGATGATTCCTAGATTGGTAGTGCCTGCCGTAGCAACAATTGCAAAAACACGATGATTAGGATTTTGCTGGTGGTACTTATCGACTTCAAATGCAACTGTACTGCCCTGCAATTTGTGAGCCTTATCTGTAGGGATAGCAAGAACTTCAACATCCATCACATTTGCCGCTGATTTGATAGAAGAATGAGCTTCATCAGAACAGGCAATAACCCAGCGTTTTACGCCCGGAAACTTGCTTCGTGCATCATGTCGAGCTGCAACCAGTGCCGAAAGATTTCCGACTGTTCCACCTTGGGCAAAGACGCCACCCGAGCTTTCGGGAAGTCCTGCGAGATTGCTTAACCAGCGCAGCGCTTGATTCTCAGCGAATACTGCTCCGGCACCCTCCAGCCATGATCCGCCATAAAGCGCTGATGCACCAACGACAAGATCAAATAAGTTTGAAGATTCGGTTGGGGCAGATGGAATGAACGCTAAATATCTTGGATGATCTGTTGAGATACATGCTTGAGCAAGGACATGTTTAAAGAGGTCAAGAGCTTTCTCGCCACCGATTCCTTTTTCGGTGATGGTCTCGCCGACTTCAGCGTAGAGCTCGTCATAGGTCCACGGCCCATCAAGTGGTGGATCTTTTTTGAGACGAACAAGTGCATATTCAAGAATCTTTGCGGCTAGCGCATCAATCTCTTCATCAAACTCATGCATCGCCGAATAGCGCCTTTCGCTTCGAGCTTCTCACTATGTTACGTAACATTGTGGGAAATACAAAGGCATGAAGCGGTAGTACCGCATACCAATAAAGTTGGCCACCAAGTCCGCGAGGAGAGAACGTTGCTTCTTGAATAATACGAACTTGGTCACCCTCTTTTTCGATTCTAAACTCGAGCCACGCTTTGCCGGGAAGAATCATCTCGGCATAAAGACGTAAAACTTTCTCTTTCTCGACCGCTTCTACTCGCCAGAAATCCAACCCATCACCTACGCGGAGATGTTTTGGATCGCGTCGTCCACGGCGAAGTCCGACTCCGCCAACCATGCGATCGATGACTCCGCGCGCCCACCATAAGAAATCAGCGCCATACCAACCAGTCTCTCCACCGATCTGTTCGATGGATTTCCAGACGCAATCAATGGGCGCATCAGTCAGCGTTTCTCGCTTATCTTTAAGGATCATTTCGCCAGCCCACTCAGGGTCGCTCTGGGCTTTCTGCCACGGGGCTGTTGGCGCTGTTGCATCAGACCAACGAGTTTCTACTTGATTACTTGTGGTGCGAGAGAGCGCCAAATTGATAGCGGTTGTTACATCAATCAAGCCTTCTGGTGGCTTTGGAACAATCGCTTCAATACTCTTCTTGGGATCTGCGACTGTTTCATTGATAAGCGAACCAACAAGTGGTCGGGCCAATGCTGTTGGGACTGGCGTGACAAAACCAATCCAGAGGCTAGAAAGTTTTGGCGTAAGAACCGGGACTTTGATAATCCAACGACGACGTAGCCCTGAACATGCGGCAAACTTCTGCATCATGTCTGCGTAGGAAAGAATTTCCGGGCCACCAATATCATAGACGCCATTAACCGGCTTTTTCAACTTGGCAACGTTGGTGAGATACCAGAGCACATCGCGAATCGCGATTGGATGCGTCATATTGGTAACCCATTTAGGTGTTGTCATTACGGGTAAGCGATGGGTGAGATGTCGAAGCATTTCAAATGATGCAGAACCAGAACCAATAATGATACCCGCGCGAAGTTCCATAACGGGAACTTTTCCGGACGCTAGTAATTCTCCAGTACGTGCTCGAGATGCAAGATGCTTGCTCTGTTTACGATCATTAGCAATTCCACCGAGATAAACAATCTGTGAAACTCCAGCGGCTTGAGCGGCTCTCGAGAAGTTATCTGCCATTGCGGCTTCAATCTCATCAAAGTGAGTTCCTACTCCGATGGAATGGAGTAGATAAAAGGCAGTATGCACACCTTGAAGGGCAGCAAGAGTTTCGTCATAGCTGCTGGCATTTCCAACCGCAATATCAACGTCATTTACCCATGGCTGCCCGAGCACCTTTGATTTATCTCGTACAAAAATCCGTACTTTCATATCTTCATTGAGAAGTGCGCGTACTAAACGACCACCCAC
>JBEATV010000043.1:0-6915 GCA_041161815.1 Actinomycetota bacterium
CAATACTTCCTGAGTTTGTCAGAGTGACATAGCGATTAACGACATCTCCTGGAACAAGATTGGCAATCGACTGACTAAATCCATTTCCATTATTTGCTAATTCAAGCTTCATAGTTCCCGAGTTAATCGTCTGTGCAGTTGTATTGAACGCTGTCGCATTCAGAGATGCGATCACGCTCTGTCCTGCGATTGCTGCTACCGAAACCATGATTACTGCGCCTGCAAATGCGCGCCATGGGCTCTTCTTGAGTTTTACCTGAGTCATACACACCTTCTCCTGTTATGGCTGCACACCGTGTCGGGCAGACCGGGTATAACAGTGGAGGACGAGCGTGCTTTCTAACTCTTGGGGTTCTCACGTACTTCTCAAATTAAATTGAGGTTCGAGCTAGTTCAGAACGGCGCTCTCATTTTCTTCAATGCTTGCCAATCGGAAACCGACGCTGCGCACGACATCAATAACGTCAGGTCCGCCATTTCGTTTGATTTTTGTGCGAAGTTGGTGAGCATATGTTTCTACAGATCCCACGGAAGCTTCGCGTAAAGCAGAGACTGCGAGCAAAACTTGTTCCTTTGAAAATACTCGGTGTGGGTTCTCCATCAAGAGTTGGAGAAAGCGATATTCCGAATTTGTGAGAAGAATTTCTTTCTCGCCAATCTTAAAGAGGTGTTCTGCCAGATCAAGTGTGAGGTTCTCCCACGAAAGAATTGTTTGTCTCGGAGCGCGTTGACTCTCGCCTCGTTTAATTTGTTGTGTAACTCGCGAAGTAAGGATTCGTTTCTCAACCGGCTTGGTTACATAATCATCGGCACCAGCACCTAGTGCCAATTCCTCATCTACAACTTCACCACGGCTGGTAATCATCAAGATAGGGACGGTGGAGACGGCGCGAATCTGGCGGCAGATTTCTAAGCTCTCAAGCGGAGCATGTCCGAGGTGGATTAAAACAAGGCTGTAATCTCGAGTTGAAAATAACTCACGGGCCTCTTGAGCAGTTGAGACATCAAACACAGCAAAGCCCATCACTTCAAGTTGAAGTTTGATCTCTAATCGATCTCCCGCATTATCTTCAATGAGTAGGGCATTGGGTTTAGGTTCATTCTCTGAATGCAATGTCCCCCCCCCCCCCAATCCTCAAAGTAGTTTTCGTAAGAATCTTCCACCATACAGCAAACTTTTACTTTGACTGATTTCTCCCTCTCAATTTACGAGTTTCTTCTTGACTTGTGGGTAAGTTGCTATTGATTCGTGAGGAAAGGGGGAGAAGAGAATGACCTTGATGCGTCTAAGCAACATCGCTAACTATCTAGCTTTCGAACGAGATCTCAAGACTGCTGTGCAGCATGTGGCGCTCAATGGTTGTAAGTCAGGCGAACCAAGCAGATTTTACTTGGCCCGTCTCAATAGCGATCTCACACTTGATCACATTGTTAGCTTTGGATTCACCGAGGAATTCCTCCAGGCAAACAACGAGTTTTCTCTTCTTAATAATCCATACCTTAATCGCGCAATTCATTCGAACTCTATCTCAATCAAATTACGAGATGCGAAGTTTCTTGAAGAGTTCAGTGAAATCGCAACGCTAGAAGATAGCGCTCGATGGAAGTCCACTGTCTTTCTTCCTTTGCTTCCGAATTATGTTGCGACTTTTTCGACTCAAGTAATCATTGAAGATTCAGAGGAGAACCAAGAATACTTTGAGATGCTCCGCTCATTAATGGCTCTCTATTTACACTCCCCTGATATTCAAGCAGCAACTCAAACTCAACGCCCAACGAAGGTTCGAGACTCTGAGGTAGGTAAAAAGCTCACAGAACGACAAGAATTGATTCTGTCCATGATTAAAAATGGAATGACCAACAACGCAATTGCAAATCGTATGGGTTATTCCGAATCGCTGATTCGCCAGGAGACGATGAGCATCTATCAAAAACTTGGCGTTGATGGTCGACGTGAGATCATTAAAAATGATTCTCTAGACGAAAACTCCAATAACGAGAATTACGGAATATAGACTCAAATAACTAATGGAGCCGTGAAAGATTCGGCCTGCGCTCTTTTCGATACTTCCTTTATTCAGTCCCATGACTTGAGCGATGAAAATTATTCCCAGAATCGCATTGAGCGCCCAGAGCCAATAAGGCAGATCCGCGCTATAAAGCGTTAGGAATGAAGTAATCACCATGGCGATGGTGTGAAACCACATCTGTTGTGAGACTTTTCGCATTGGGGCTACGACTGGCAACATCGGTATTCCTGCCGCTTCATAGTCATCGCGATACTTAATTGCCAGAGCCCAGAAATGTGGCGGAGTCCAGAAGAAGATCACCATAAAGAACCAGAACGCAGTCCACGAGAGAGATCCCGTGACTGCCGCCCATCCGATCAGCACTGGGAGGCACCCAGCGATTCCGCCCCACACAATGTTCTGGGAGGTTCGACGTTTGAGTCCAACTGTGTACCCAAACACGTAGAAAGCAATCGCACTGACAGTCAGAGCAGTTGCTAATGGATTAGTAAAGAACCAGAAGAGCAGAAGAGAAATAACGGTAATCACGGATGCAAATACCAGTGCTTGGCCTTCGCTAATCTCTTTATTGACGATCGGACGTTTGGAGGTTCGCCCCATGAGTTGATCGATGTCGCTTTCAATAATCATGTTAAATGCATTTGCAGCGCCTGCAGCAAGTGTCCCACCGAGCAGAGTTGCGATCGTTATATCGAGTGGTGGAATTCCATCGGCAGCTAAGAAGAGTGCAGGAAGTGTGGTGACCAACAGCAACTCGACAACGCGCAATTTCATTAGCGCGATATATGGCTTGATCACGTAGCGAGATTACCCTGTAGATTGCGGGCATGCGTATTTCGGTGAGATGGGCCATAGTTTTTGCTCTCATTTTTCAATTTCCTTTTACTGTTTCAGCCAGCACCAGCTCGGATATGACGAGGTTGAAGTTAGAGAAAACGATTACCGGCAACATCTCGCCAAAGTCCGTACGTGCCTCTAAAACTGGCTTTGTCTCAGCTCATAACATGATGTATCGCCACTCGGTGACCGTCTACAACGCCGAGAACCTTGACCTCGTTGAAACAATCTCTGATCAAGTCAGGCTCTCTGATTTTGGCTTTAAGAGCTACTCTGGGCTCCACCGCGGCGCTCCTGTGGAAGGAGCATTTTCTCCTGATGGCCAACACCTTTATGTCACTAACTATGCAATGTACGGAAAAGGTTTTAATCGAGAAGGTACCGATGTCTGCAAACCTGCAGATAAATACGATCGTTCATTTGTTTATCGAATTGATACTGATTCATGGAAGATTGATGCCGCATACCGCGTAGGTGTTGTTCCTAAAGTCGTTGAGGTGACGCCTGACAATAAGTTTGTGTTGGTAACTAACTGGTGTTCGTACGACTTATCTGTAATCTCAATCGACGAACAGAAAGTTGTTAAGACGCTCAATATCGGCGCATACCCACGAGGAATAACGGTCTCTCAAGATTCACAGTACGCCTATATCGCCCAGATGGGTGGCGCCGTCATTCATCGAGTCAATCTCAATACCTGGGAGAAGGACCTCCTGAATATCGGTTCAAACCCGCGCGCACTTGTTCTCTCGCCTGATAACTCGATGCTTTACGCAACTTTGAATAGTTCTGGTCGCGTTGTTGCATTTGATTTAAACCTTAAGAAGGTTGTGAAGACTGTTAAGACTGGTTCTGCGGCTCGCAGTCTTGATATATCAGCAGATGGAACAGCGCTTTATGTCGTGAACTACATGAGCGATACTGTTGCAAAAGTTCGCTCGGCCGACTTTAAAGTCCTCCAGAAAATCAAAGTCTGTAACGAACCCATTGGTATCACTTACGAACCACTGCACAAGCGAGTCTGGGTGGCTTGTTACGGAGGCGCTGTTAAAGTCTTTAGTGATTCCCTTTCACAATAGTTCCCAACAAGCGATCCATTGCAGCTCTAGCTTTATTGCGTGACGAGAGCGTGGGGGTTATTCCATCGGCAAGAATCGCAAAAACGAACTCATTATCGCCATCGTAAACATAGCCCGCCATCGTCACGCTGCGATTGACCCAACCAGTCTTCGCATGAACATTTCCTACGGCATTTGGAGCGGTTTCCAAGAATCTCTTTTGTAGCGTTCCCGTTATGCCACCCACAGGAAGTCCTTCATAGATTGAGGCAAATGTTGGGTTATTCCGAATCTTCGCCAATAGCTCAACAATCGTTTTTGCCGAGATTCTGTTGGACTTGGAGAGTCCACTCCCATCCATGGCTTTGAGCCCCGTGTGATCAATACCTAATTCACTTAAGGCAAGTGCAAAGGTTTTAGTTAGCCCCTTGCCGCTAGTTTCGTAGCCGATTTTTCTTGCCGCGCTATTCGCCAAACGATCCGCAAGTCGATTGTCACTCCAGAGATTTACAAATTTCACCATCTCGCTCAATGGCTCCGATGTCACAGATGCAATCTGGTCACGGGCAATCTCTGTGGCCTTAGTCGAATCGATCTTTTCAAAGGTTGCTTTGATTTTCCGTGCTTTGAGATTGACCTTTAAATCATAGATATCTCGCTCAAAGAGTCCTGCGTAATAGATGGCAATCTTTCTGTTTTCAGGGTTAGCTTTGTTGAGTAATGAGGGTAAGAATCTCTGGTTGTTTTTCTTAGATAGCGTGAGATTGCTTGTGAGCCACGGATCTAGCGAGCCCTTCAAGAGAAATTCATCGGCGTTATCTGTCTTGAAAATTGCTGTCTCATAACGTTTTTCTGGGCCAACAAAATGCAGCGCCGCCGTAGTTGAAACTAGCTTTAAGACCGATGCTGGTACACGCAGGGATTCTGGCGAATTTTGGGCAATCACTTTTCCATCTGCCGGATTAATGATGAGAAGTCCAGGTGATGCTAATTGCTTCGAAGCGACGTACTTGTCGAGAGAGTGAAGCGCATGACTCGGGCTCGATCCCACCGTCAGCAAGGTGGCAAGCAAGCCGATGAGAACCTTGTTACGCATGGTAGAGAGAGTAATAGTCAATTCTGTGAGATGGCTTTAGGCTTCGCTGCATGCGCACAGGTTATGTCTATCACGAGATATTTGGATGGCACGATACGGGAACTTATGTTGGCGACATGCCTTCAGATCCAGGCGCCGGACTTCAGCCATACATGAATTATGAGAACGCAGAAACAAAGCGTCGTATTCATGAATTGATTGTCGTTTCTGGATTAATAGACCACCTAGAGCGCGTGCCAGCCCGCAAGGCGAGCGAAGCAGAATTAGAGACTGTGCACACTAAAGAACATATTGCACGGATTAAGAAGGAATCTGATACTCGACTTGGCGGTGATGGCGGTGATATGACTACGCCTTTTGCGCGCGGTGGGTACGAGATCGCTGCAATGGCAGCCGGTGGCGCAATTGAATTATTCGAATCAGTTTTAAGTGGCGAACTAAAGAACGGTTATGCCCTGATCCGGCCACCTGGACACCATGCGGTTCGAGAGACCGGAATGGGTTATTGCATTTTTTCTAATATGGCGGTTGCCATTGCAGTTGCAAAGAAGACACATGGTGAGAAATTGCGCGTAGTTGTGGTGGATTGGGATGTGCACCATGGGAATGGCACCGAATCAATATTCCTTGATGATCCAAATGTCCTCACGATTTCGCTTCATCAAGATCGCTTATATCCTCACACAACAGGCGATGTTGATGTTGTAGGAGTCGGAACAAACATCAATATCCCACTTCCTCCGGGAACAGGACACGGTGGTTATTACTACGCGTTCGACGAAGTAATCATCCCTGCCATTAAGAGATTTAAACCAGACATCATTGCTGTTGCATCTGGTTTTGATTCATCGGTTTTCGATCCTCTCGGTCGAATGCTCATCACAGCTGAGGGCTACCGAAATATGACTCGACGCTTGATGGATGTTGCTGATGAAGTCTGTGGCGGAAAGTTGATGATGACCCACGAAGGTGGATATAACGCAACGTACGCTCCATTCTGTGGACTCTTTGTTCTACAAGAACTATCTGGCGTTACAAAACTTCCCGATCCCTTTGCACACGGCAATGAATATCCAGGCCACGAATTGAAATCGCACGAAGCTGCAATCATCGATGAAGCTAAGAAGTTGGTAGCAAAGTTATGACTCTGCCTCCCGCAGAGATTGGCCCCGGTGAGTTCTACCCCGTAGTCGGAGTCGGCCCGCATCCCAAACCATGGCCGATGGGAGATCAATACGATCCAGAGCTACTTGAAAATGGCGATCGCCGAAACGTGCTTGATAAGTATCGTTATTGGAGCGTTGAAGCAATCGTCGCTGATCTCAACACCAAGCGTCACTCACTTCGAATAGCGATTGAGAATTGGCAACATGATCTCAATATCGGCTCCATTGTGCGCACGGCAAATGCCTTTAATGTCTCAAGCGTTCACATTGTCGGAAAACGTGACTGGAATCGACGTGGCGCGATGGTCACCGATAAATACTTGACGGTGATCCACCACCCAACAGTTGCTGATTTCAAAGCTTGGTGCGACGAGCATAAAGTAGCCATAATCGGTATCGATAACGTTGACGTTTCTACCCCGATTGAGAGCGCAGAGTTTCCGAAAGATTGTGTACTTTTCTTGGGACAAGAAGGCGCTGGAATGTCAGACGAAGCGGTCGCGGTTTGCCAGCAAGTACTAGCCATTTCTCAATATGGATCGACCCGGTCTATGAACGCATCGGCTGCAGGTGCGATTGCTATGTATGCATGGGCAATGCAGCACTTACATAAGTAATTGCTTTATCAATCCATCGGTTGCTTTTTCCACCATGGTTAAAACTTCTTCAAAGGCAGAATCTGGATGCGAATATGGATCTGGAACTTCTAGCGAATTAGGATTTGTGGG
>JBEATV010000044.1:0-6902 GCA_041161815.1 Actinomycetota bacterium
ATAAAGCGCTTCATCTTTGGGTTCCAACGACGAGTCTGGTGTCCGAAGTGAACACCGCTGTCGAGGAGTTCTCGCATTGTTACAACCGCCATGGCGGCACGCTCCTTAGTGCGAACATAATCGTTCGCATCGGTTAATGAACCAGCGATTTGCTGGCTCTCTAGCGTCTAAGCACCGACTAACTCATTCGAGTCAGACCGAGATGGTTTCTTCTTTTCAACCGCCGCGTGTGCGATTGTGAAGTAGACGCGTGAAGTCACAGAGGTTTATTTCTGTGCGGGCGAAATCCTACCTGACCCACAGGGCTCCTTTTCCCCGAGGATTTCCCGCGTCAAAGGGGCCGCAAAAGCTTCAGAGGCAGAGTCCAGCCCGTGAAGTTCGCCGCAATTACCGCCTCTTTTCTTATTGGGCTTGTTACAGGGATCTCTCTGCTGCCCGATGCGGCCTCGACAAAAGCGAACAAGGCAGGGGTCGCTCTTTCGTCACAATTTCCTGATGTGTGCGAAAGGAGATGTATCCGTAGGTAAGTGAAGGAAACATCCCTTCCATCAAGGCACTGCGCAACATTTGCTGCAATGAGCACCGGAAGGGAATCAACTGCGATGAGAAATACTTATCGAAAATTCACGTCAATCTTGGGAGCACTCGCTCTGATTATCTCAACGATGTCGATGACTCTACTTATTACTCCAAGCGCTAATGCGCAAATTCGTGGTCTGACTGTTGACTTTGCAGCAGCCGAACCAACTTCATATAACCACTTAATTGGCGGTGGACAATGGAGCGCAGGAAACATCAACACCCATATTTCGCGTTCGTTGGCTGGTGATAACTTCAATTGCGGCGATATCGTTTCTTATCTATCTCGATACGCAACTGACGATTCAGCCTCCATTACTGATATTGAACCTTTTACCTTGACATCTCAATTTAGTTTTGATCTTGATACCACGGGACAATCAGGTGCGATCTTGGGAGATGTTCTTGGCGTTGTTATCGATCCCAGCGATCCAGCTCAGGTCGGCGATAAAGAGAGCGTCGCATCTCTAGTTTCTGAAGTGAGAACTGGTCCAGATTTCACACGAGGATCGCAATTGATTGCGAAGGTTGAAGTTACTGACCTTGAAAAGAATGAAGTCGTCATCGTCCGAATGGACGTCAAGATTATCTGTGATCCCCGTTTGCAACCCACCGGTGATTTGCAGGCACGATTCAATGATTCCCTTCTGACCTTCAAGAACGGAGCACAACAAGTTCTGCCTGCAGAACCTGTTGGTGTTGGCGAAAAGACAGTGCCATTGAAGAAACTCAATGCACTCGCGATCCCTCAACTCTCACTTGTGAAGACTGTTACAACCGGTTCGGGAACTTGTCCCGGAGCAGATTCTCTGACAGTGCTCTCCAACGAACCAGTTAAGTATTGCTATGCGATTCTCAACACTGATAACGGAGGTGGCAATCCAGCCGCACCTGTTTACAACCTGTCGGAAATCTCTGATGACAGCGGAATCTTTACTGACTTCACCGTACCCGTAACTTCAGGCCTCACTGATGAGGATGGCGACGGTAATGCAGATGATCTAGCTGCGGGAGCTACAGCTTATGCAGAAATTGTGAAGAGTTTTGAAGTTAACATTGACACGCAGGTTTTCAATACGGCGACTGTCTTTGGTTACGACTCCATTATCAATCCAATCCGTCTAGATGCGACTGATAGCGCAACGCTTGATGTCATCGCTCCGGCTCTTGTTCCTTCTATATCTATCAACAAGCTAACCAATGGTGCTGATGGTCCTACCATTCTCTTTGACGAATTGGTTGTGTGGAGTTACCAACTTACGAATACAGGAAATACTCCACTTTCCGGAATTTCCGTTGTTGATGATCAAGGCGTGACAGTCGTTTGCCCACAGACGACGCTTGCGATTGGCCAATCAATTACATGTGACGCAAGTGGAACGGCGATTAAGGGCTCCTACGCTAACTCCGCGACAGTGTCTGCGACATATCAAACAACCACTGTCACAGCTACAGACACATCTTCTTACTTTGGTGCAGCACCAAGTATTGCCCTTGTAAAGAAGACCAACGGCCTAGATGCGGTGGATATTGCTGCAGGAGCTTCAATTACATGGACTTACCTTGTGACAAATACAGGTAATGTCGCAATCGATTCAATCGCAGTAACAGATGACATCGAAGGCGCGATCTCTTGTCCTGAAACTACGCTACAAGCAGGCGCAGAGATGACTTGCAGTAAAACTGGAATCGCTCTTGCTGGTCAGTATGACAATCTAGGAACCGTACGTGCGAATTTCCAAGGCACCCCTCTTATTGCCCAAGATGACAGTCAGTATTACGGGGTTCTAGCCGCATTGACGTTGGAGAAAACTACTAATGGTCAAGATGGCGGAACCATCATCAAGTTCTCACCAATCGAGTGGCGATATCTCGTCACTAACACTGGAAATGTGCCGCTGTTCAATATCTCTGTCATAGATGACAAAGGTGTCAGTGTTACCTGTCCCGAAACCTTCTTGCCGCCTGGAGTTTCACTGACTTGTACCGGATCAGGACTTGCCGGAGAAGGTAATTACTCAAATAGTGCAACAGTTACCGGAAACAATGAATCCTTTACTGCAACGGCCACGGACTCAAGTAACTACTTTGGCGCACTTGTTGAGTTAACTCTTAAGAAACTAACAAATGGAGCTGAAGCTCCGGATATCAATGTTGGTAACGCAATTACCTGGACATACCTTGTAAAGAATGTAGGAAATGTCATCGTAAGTGGAATCTCTGTAACAGATGACCAAGGTGTTTCCGTCACTTGTCCCAAATCTGTTCTTGAAATTGGCGAAGAGATGACATGTTCGGGTACAGGCATAGCAACTGCTGGTTGGTATCGAAATCTCGGTACTGCTACGGGAACCTTCGAGCAAACTACTGTCACTGCCCAAGATTCTGGCACTTACTTTGGATCAGCTCCGACCTTGACTATTGCGAAGGTCACCAATGGTTCGGATAATCCAACTATTCCTGTTGGAAGCCCAGTGGTGTGGACATATGTTGTGACGAATACAGGAAATGTTGATATCGATACTGTGGTCGTTACTGATGACCAAGGGGTCTCGGTCTCGTGTCCAAAGACTGCACTAGTTATTGGTGAGGCCATGCAATGTACTGCTAGTGGAACTTCGACTCCTGGAACCTATAGCAATATTGGTACCGTCACCGCCAATTACTTGGGCTTGCAATTAACAGCAAGTGATGGAAGTTCATACTTCGGTTCTGCGCCATCGATTGATGTTCAAAAGACACCTGACACTCAGGTTGTAGTACAAGGCCAGAGTGCAAGTTTTACGTTGACCATCACCAATACGGGAAACATTCTGCTCACAGATGTCGTTGTTACCGATCCGCTAGCACCTACATGTGATCGTACTTTTGCAACACTTGCTGTAGGAGAGGTTCAGACATTTACATGTGTTCTTTCCAATGCACAGGGCTCATTCACAAACGTTGCGACCGCGACAGCAAATACCGGATCCACAACCATTTCGGATTCAGATTCTGCTGATGTAGTCATTGATATCTTGCCTGACATCACTCTCACCAAGACTGCAAGCGTTACGACCGTCCCCGTTACTGGCGGACTTGTTGACTACACACTTCGCATCACAAATGTTGGCGGTGAGGCTGTCGTACTTACAACTTTAAGTGATGACAAAGTCACTCTCTCTCCTGCATGCACCGCGCTCATTGGTCAAACCATTGCAGTCGGTTCATATCTCGAGTGTGTGATCATTGGAGTTAATGTGGTTTGGACGGGAAGTCCAACCTTCATCAACAATGCAACAGCGCTCGCTACCGATCCGGAACAGAGCACTGACTCGGCTACCGCAAGCGCCACAGTCACCTTTGGTTGGTATGGAAGAACCCCAGGATTCTGGAAGAACCAACCTGAAGCGTGGGCGGGCCTTGGCTATACAACTGGTCAAACAATCCGCAGTGTCTTTACAGTTCCAACCGAACTGCTGAAGTCAGGTCTGCTTGATATCAGCGCACCGAGCGGCGAAGACACTCTGAATCAAGGATTGGGCTATCGAGGTGGAACAACTCTCAGTGGTTCATTCCAAATCTTGATGAGAGCGGCAATCGCGGCGCTACTTAATGAGGCGTATTACGGGATTTACTATCCTGGAGCTACCTCAACGACAGCGTTGATTGCTGAAGTGAACTCGGTTCTTGCTACCAAGAGTCGTACTAGCTACCTGACTCTTGCAACAACTCTCGATAACTGGAATAACGCAATTCATTCCAGTCTTCCTTAACAGATAAGAGCCAAGGGGCGCCTAGTTTGCGATATGCAGATTAGGCGCCCTTCTTATGACTTCTAGGCTCGAGGATGAGCTTGTTCGTATGCTTTCTTAATTCTTTCTTCTGATACATGTGTGTAAATCTGAGTCGTTGCTAATGAGGAATGTCCCAAAATCTCTTGCACAGTTCGTAAATCCGCGCCACCTTCAAGTAAGTGAGTGGCCGCACTATGTCGTAGAGCATGCGGTCCCATCTTTTTATTTGATCCCAGAGCTTGCATCGCTTCATAAACTACTTGTCGAACGACTCTAGGATCTATTCGTTTTCCACGCGATCCAAGAAAAAGTGCTTCACCAGATTCTGAAGATGAAAGTTCTGTCCGTGCTTCATTGAGCCAACGATCAATTGCTCGAAGAGCGGGTTGGCCAATGGGCACAATGCGCTCCTTATCTCCTTTGCCGATAACTCGAATGGTGTTACGTACTCGATCGAGATCACCTAGGTTGAGTCCTACTAATTCAGAGACACGAATCCCGGTTCCGTACAAAGTTTCAACCATGGCAACATCTCGAATATTTGCGGGGCTTTGATCTTCCATCGATCTAGTGTGCAGCGCTTCAAGTGTGAGGGATGCTCCCTCGATATCGACAATCTCTGGCAAGTGACGTTCAGGTTTGGGGGCAACCAAATCTCTTCCGATATCACTGGTGAGCCAGCCACTCTTTGCTCCCCAATAAGTGAAAGCTCGAATCGAAACTACTCTCCGTGTAATCGATGATCGAGCTGCGCCCCTCGTCTGCAGATTGGCTAGCCACGAGCGCACATGATTGAGCTCAAGTTGCGAGAACTCTGTTACCCCTAATTGATTTATATGCACGAGTAGTGATTCAAGATCGGCGAGATAGGCACGGATTGAGTTCTCGGAGAGATTGCGCTCCTCAATCAAATGAGCGCGATAAGCCTCTGCTAGCGCTGGATCCAAGGACATATTGAAAAGAGTACTCAGTTTCAGGCCCTGCGTTGGATAGACACAGCGTTGCTAATACGCAACACTTGAGCCGACCTCAATTCATGATCTGCGCTGTGGAAACCAAACTTCGTCTGTCAGCGATTGGTGGCTCACTTAGCCGAATAAATATGTGGAGGAATTGTGAATATTTACCTAGTCATCAATGACTACTGTGTAATCCCCACGGTTTCCCAAGCACCTGAGGAAATACGAATTACAATCGGAGTTGGCCACGACTTCGATGACATTCTCGATGTGACAAGTGGCGTCATCTCAAACGAGCAAATTGCCCATATCCATCGCCTTTGGTCAGACGATGAATTTCCAAGAAATTTCAATCGCGTGGGAGATGAACTGATCATCTCTGCAAGAGCTTAGTTACGATTTTTTCTGTCGATTGCTCCCAGCGCAATAAGAAGAGTTTCCGGAGAAACTTCAAGGGCCTTCGATAATGGTTCAATTACATCAATTCTGGGAATGCGTTCTTGCCTAAAGTAACGGGATAAAGATCCACGATCGATTCCTGTTTTTTCATGCAAATCTTCTAGGCCAGTCATTCCTAGAGAAGACATCTTTGTCCGTAGCCATTCTGCTGTTTCATCTGGACTTAAGCGATTGCCTCGTTTAACTGCAGTCTTCATGCTCTTCTAGCGCTCCTACCTGCTATCAGTCTGGGGTCTTGCCCTGTCTCAACAGACCATAAGTCAAAGCATCTTCTAACGCCATAGCCGACGCGGCTATAACATTTTCATGTACGCCGATTGTGCTCCACTCACCATTGCCATCGCTGGTTTCTACAAGGACGCGCGTGATGGCGCCAGTACCGAGACGGCCCTCCAAGATTCGGACTTTGTAATCCGTGAGTTCCAGCTCTTTGAGTTCTGGATAGAGCTTCTCCAGACCGTTGCGAAGGGCATTATCGATGGCGTTAACGGGACCATTTCCTGCGCCTTGCGATTCAATTCTCTCGCCCTTGGCTCGAATTTGCACTGATGCACGCGATGTAACCGACTTATCAGCGTTCAGATCTACAGTCGTTTCCCACGAATCCAAATTGAAGAAACGAGGGCGCTTTCCATCGAGTTCTTCGCGCAGCAAGAGTTCAAAGGAAGCATCTGCAGCCTCAAATGTATAACCGCGAGCTTCCATGTTTTTTACGCGTTCGACGACTCGTGTGACAACTTCTTTCTCTTTACTAAGGTCAATGCCCAACTCTTGTGACTTAAGTTCGATTGAGGCGCGTCCTGCCATTTCTGAAACCAACATACGCATATCGTTTCCGACGCTCTCTGGATCTTCATGTTGGTAGAGCGCAGGATCTACTTTTATTGCCGATGCATGGAGACCGGCTTTATGTGCAAATGCAGAGACACCGACATATGGCTGACGCGCACTTGGGGCTACATTGGTAACTTCGGCAACTGCGTGAGAAATTCGGAAAGCTTCTTCAAGTGCTCCTTCAGGAAGAACTTGTTGCTTCTTCTTCAACTGAAGGTTGGCGATAATTGATACTAAGTCTGCGTTACCGGTTCGTTCGCCATATCCGTTGAGAGTTCCTTGAACATGTGTTGCT
>JBEATV010000045.1:0-6829 GCA_041161815.1 Actinomycetota bacterium
ACCTGACATTCGCGAGAGTTGGATATCGAAGATTCTTGGAAAGAACACTCTCACCCGGATGCTTGGCTCAGAGCACAAGCCATTCTGGGATCAAGAAGGAGTACATGAAATTTATCGTCGTTGGCGCAAGATTCTCGATGCCTATCCAGGCGACAGAATGGCAGTTGCCGAGGCGTGGGTAAGCCCAGCATCGCGTATCGCACGTTATGTGCGTGCAGATGAGCTACAAAACTCCTTTAATTTCGAGATGCTCACAACCCTCTGGAAGCCAGAGGAAATTAGGAAGAAAATCAACAATTCCATATCTGCTCTTGCAGAAGTCGGTGCTCCTACGTCATGGGTATTCAATAACCACGATGTGGTGCGTTCGGTAGATCGACTTGATCTGGGATTAACAAATCACGGAGCCACAACGCTTTCCCGTCAAGGTGATGCTTCTAAGTTGAATATTGCGCGCGGAACTCTCCGTGCTCGCAGCGCGACGTTGATGGCGCTGGCACTTCCGGGTGGAACCTACTTGTACCAAGGTGAAGAGTTAGCGGTTCCAGAAGTGAGAGATATTCCAGAAAATCGTCTGACCGATCCACGTTGGAAGATGAGCAACTACAAAGATCGTGGTCGAGATGGATGTCGAGTACCGATTCCATGGAAAACATCTTCTCAAGGAGCATTTGGATTCTCATCGCGCGATTCACTGACACCTGACGAAGCGTGGTTACCTGCAAGCACGTGGTGGGGTCATTACTCTGCAGAATCACAAGAGAGCGATCCAAACTCAACCCTCAACATTTACCGTCGCGCACTAGCAGTACGAAAGAGCGAAGCGGGATTAGGTGATGGTCCGATGGAATGGATTAGCACCCGCAAAGATGTTGTGGCTTTCTCTCGACCAGGAAATTTCGCGTGCTACATCAACTTCGGCCCCGACTATCAACTTCCTCAAGGATCTGAAGTTCTTGTTGCAAGCGGTCCAATGAAAGATGGATTGCTTCCAACTGACACAGCAGCGTGGGTACGAGTTAAGTAAATGCCCAACTCTGCGTTGCAAGAAAAGACCGTCAAAGTCCTTGCAACCGCACAGGTTCTCAATGGCGTAGGAGTTGCGGGCACAGTTGCAGCTGGCTCACTTCTAGTTGCTTCTATAACTGATTCTGAAACACTGGCAGGTTTGGCACAAACCTCCTCAGTGCTGGGCGCCGCCGCATTGGCTTTGCCTCTCGCTCGACTTACTGCCCGCGGAGGCCGTCGTTTAGCTCTTTCTATTGGGTTTATCGCGGGCGTAATCGGTTCTCTATGCGCTATCGCGGGTGGCGCTGAAAAGAACATTTATCTGATGCTTACTGGAACTTTCTTAGTCGGAGCGGCATCAGCCGCGGGCTATCAGGCGCGCTTTGCGGCTGTAGATCTGGCAACCAACGAAACTCGAGCTAAACAACTTTCATTTGTGGTGTGGGGATCAACTGTTGGCGCTGTTGCTGGGCCAAATCTTATGGAGCCGGCCGGAAATCTAGCTGAGAATTTGAATTTACCGAGATTGGTCGGACCATATGTGGTGTCCGCTACAACCTTATTGTTGGCGACCTTAGTGATTCAGTTCTTTTTGAGACCTGATCCATTTCTGACTGCACAGAAACAATCAGGCATTACCGAAAAACCAAAGGGCGCTACTCGAGTTGCTCTTACTCACATTCGTTCAAATCCAAAGGCGCTCTTTGCAATTCTTTCGATTGCAATAGGACATGTCGCGATGGTTTCTGTGATGGTGATGACTCCGGTACACATGGCGCATGTTGATGTCACACTAACGATTATTGGTTTAGTCATAAGTATTCACGTTCTAGGCATGTATGCATTCTCGCCAGTTGTAGGAGCTCTGAGCGACCGACTGGGACGAGTGCGAGTGATTCAAATCGGCGTAATCACACTCTTGCTTTCAACTGTTGTATCTGGGTTTGCAGCCGCAGATGACGCGATCACTCTGGGAATTGGCTTGTTCTTGCTTGGCTTGGGCTGGTCGTGCACACTCATTGCTGGCTCAGCATTTCTTACAGAATCAGTTGATCCACATCTAAAAACCTCATCGCAAGGTGCTAGTGATCTGGTCATGAATTTATCGGGCGCTGCAGGCGGTGCGCTGGCGGGAGTCATTATCGGAACCCTCTCTTACGGCTGGTTATGCGCATTTGCTGCGGTTCCAGTGGCTATTTTGGGCGCTTGGTCACTAAAGATTTCACGTTGATAATTGACGCTCTATGACTCTCTACGATGACATGGGTGGACGAGCCACTTTTGAAGAGCTCGTATCTCACTTCTATGCTCTCGTTGCGGTAGATCCAGTCCTTCGCCCGATGTATCCCGATGAAGACTTCAAAGGTGCAGCGGAGAGACTTCTGATGTTTCTCGAGCAATATTGGGGAGGTCCCACAACGTATAGCGAACAACGCGGCCATCCTCGACTACGTATGAGACATGCAGCATTTCACATTAGCGAAATTGAAAGAGATGTATGGCTGGGTCACATGAAGTCTGCGGTAGATGGACTTGAAATGAAGCCAGAACTCAAGAACGAACTTTGGAACTATATGGAGATGGCAGCGAACTCCATGGTTAATCAGCCACGCGGTTTTTGAGAGCGATTTCCGACTTTCAAAATCTCGCCATTACGCAAATACCATAATGTTCCCTGACGATCACGGACTGTTGTAATTCGCAGACCCACGGTTTCGACTTTGCCCTTCACGTCAAGAACATCGACATTGTCACCGACGCCGTATTGGTCTTCGAGCAACATGATGATTCCGGAGAAGACATCGCGCACTATTGTTTGAGCACCAAGACCAACTGCAAATCCAACAACGCCAGCAGATGCAACGAGTGGTCCTAAATCAACGCCAAGTTCACCAAGAATCATTCCACCGGCGACTAAGCCGATGATTGCTTTGGAAGAGCTGTTGAGGACAGATGCTGCGGTGCGAGCTCTTTCTCTTTGACGAGTGACCGCTGTCTTTTCTCCAGGAATGAAATCTGCTTCAGCAACTTTGCTCAACGCTCGCGTTATTCCGCGCGAAGCAATCTTCTGCAGGAAGATGGCCAGAATGAGAATGATCAGAATTCGAAGGGGAGACCCTAGAAACCATTCCAGCGCCTGATTCAGGCTCACATTCAGCTTCATTTGAGCAAGACTTTATAAGAACTTAATCAAATATCCGCACAATTCGAGGTCAATTCGGGCAGGATTTCCCCTACGACGCGAGCCACGCGTCGGACCAAAGGGGAAACAAGGCAGTGACAACTTCATCCAGAAGGACACTAGTTCTTAACGCCACCTATGAGCCACTAGGTGTCGTTTCTGATAGACGCGCGCTCATTTTGGTTCTTAACAATCGCGCCACCATGGTTGAAGAATCTGGCATCACACTTCACTATTCCTCTGGTTCTCTTGTACTTCCTGCAGTCATTCGACTCCATAAATTTGTCAGAATTCCTTATCGCCACACAGTTCCACTTTCGCGCCGCGCAATATTTGCTCGTGATGGAGGGCGCTGTGTGTATTGCTCAGCAACCGCAACTTCAATCGATCACGTTATTCCTCGTAGTCGCGGCGGCGATCATGCATGGGATAACGTTGTGAGTGCATGCCATCGTTGCAATCATGTGAAAGCAGATAAGACTCTCAAGGAACTTGGTTGGAGACTTCGCTCACTTCCACGCGAACCGGTGGGTGCAGCATGGCGAATTCTCGGAACCGGCAGAGCAGAAGAACGCTGGGTACCGTATCTGGCTCCATTTGGAGTTGTGGGCGCTTCTGCCTAAACTTCCCACATGCTTCTAGAACTTGCACTCAACGAAGATGGCTCAATGCCAGGTGAACCGATGGGCTTCCTGGAAGGTTTTATCTGGTTCTTTGTCGCGCCAGTCTCAATAGTTCTCTTCATCTGGATAGCAGTCGTCGCTTTAGAAAACGTCCAGAAATCAAAGAAGAATCGCACTAAGCAAGATCTCATTACTCGCATTAACGAGTAACTACATATCTTTAGCTCGAACCTTTAACGCTCTCTCCAAAGAATCCTTCGCCTCGAGTACATGGCGTCGCAAAGTTGGATGTCCATCTCTGCCTGCTCCGTTAAGCCAAGTATTGGTCTTTTCCAGCGTCGATTGTGAAATGACGTAGGAGGGATAGAGCAAGTCAATGATGCTTGTGGAGACTTCGTAGGACTTATTGTTATATGTATCGAGAATAAGTGCGAAGTATCGATCGATGAATGCTTCGTGGAATGCTCGATGCAATGGACGAGCAAAGCCTTGAATCGCTGAGAGTCGCGACCAATTAGAGATGGTTTCATCCTCGGTTGCGCGGGTAAAGGCCGCTTCTTTTGCCTCCTTGTTAGGGAAAGCCGCGATACAGCGTTCGTGGGAGAGCTGACCAGTGAGCGTGTTATCGCGCTGGAGTTCGGCATCGATTTCTTCGCGTGAAGAAGCTCCACGTTCAACAAGGCAGAGAATGAAATGCCAACGAAGATCTGCATCAATAACCAAACCAGGTAGCTTGCCTTCCAGCAACTCGCGAATACGTGCTGTCTGGGCAGAAGTATGTGCAAGTGAAGCAAAGGTGCGAGAGAACTGGAGTTGGTGACCACTACCAGCTGGTGCTTTGTCGAGAAGGTCGGATAGAAGCTTTGCAACCTTTTCTCGTAATCCATCACGATTCTTATCCGCAGCATAGATTTCAACAGCAGAGATCAATTGATTTCCAAGCGCCGTAACAGTTGTGATGTCATCTTCACCTGGAAGTCCAGCAACCGCTATCTCAACGAAGTCTGTGGCCGATAGCTCTGCATCACGCAGCATGTCCCAAGCAGCAGACCAGCAGAGTGCGCGTGACAGCCCATCATTAAGTTTTCCAAGATGTGCTTTAAGAGTGGCGATTGAACGATCATCGAATCGAATCTTGCCGTAGGAAAGATCATGATCGTTGATGAGAAGAAGATCAGCAATTTTCTCTCCACTGAGCCCTTCGACTTTGGTTAGCTTGCCTGTGACATCGAGTTCAACAGACTTGCGACGAGAGAGAACTCCATCTTTCAAGTCATAGAGGCCGACGGCCATGCGATGAGGACGAAGCTCTGTGGAACCTGCAGGAATGAGAGGTGGTTCTTGTTGAATTGAGATAGTGGAGTATGTCTCGCCACTAATCTCGACAACAGGACGCAAAGTGTTAACTCCTGCTGTTTGAAGCCAGGTAGATACCCACGGGTCAAGATCGCGACCGCTCGTTGCTTCTAGTTCGGTAAGCAAATCTTCAAGTGTTGTGTTCTTGAAAGCATGCTTGGCGAAGTACTTCTGTAGTCCTGTAATGAAGTTCTGACGACCAACGTGTGCAACTAATTGGTGCAGGACCGAAGCGCCCTTTGCATAAGTAATGCCATCGAAGTTTGCCTTCACAGTATCGATATCGACCATATCGGCTGCGATGGGATGGGTAGATGAGAGTTGATCTTGGCGGTAAGCCCAGTTCTTACGCTCGGCATTGAAACCAGCCCAGGAGTTCTTGAACTTGGTGGCCTCGACCAGCGCCAAGTATGAGGACCACTCAGCGAAAGATTCATTAAGCCATAGGTCATCCCACCATTTCATGGTGACCATATCTCCGAACCACATGTGTGCCATTTCGTGAAGGATGGTGTTGGCGCGTGCGTTGTACATACGCTCGGTCACTTTGGAGCGGAAGACCAATAAGTCTTCGCGGAAAGTTACTGCGCCTGCGTTTTCCATAGCGCCCCAATTGAAATCAACGACAGCAATCTGATCATATTTCTCAAATGGATATGCCAAACCAAATACTTCCTCGAAGTAAGCAAAACCTTGTTTAGTGATCAAGAAGATTTCATCAGAATCAAGATGCTCAAAGAGAGATTTCCGGCAGTAGATTGCCATGGGAATTGTCTTTGTCCCCTTGTACTCATCGGTGACATATGAGTAAGGACCCGCAACGAGTGCAGTGATGTAGGTAGACATGACAGGAGTAGTCGTGAACTCCCATTTCTTCTTTCCAGAATCCTCAGTTACTGACTTAACTGGATTATTTGAAATTACCTGCCAATGCGCCGGTGCGATTGCTGAAAAAGCAAAAGTGGCCTTCAAGTCTGGCTGGTCGAAACAGGGGTACATGTTTCGGATGAAAGCAGTCTCACCTTGAGAGTAGAGATAGACCTCGTTATCAACTGGATCTACCGATCGCTGGAGACCCTCACCACTCTTGGAATAAATCGCCTCGATCTCGATGACAAGTTCGTTCTCGCTCTGTAAGTTTTTAAGAAAAACGCTCTCGCCATCGTAATTCGATACATCAACAGGTGAGCCATTCAAGGTTGCGGAGATGATCCGTTTTCCTACGGCGTCAATAAAGGTGTCATAACCCGGCTTGTTGCAGGAGAAACTGACCTTTGAGGTTGCTATGAATGTTTCCTCACCAGTTGTGACATCGAGTGTGACGTCGTAGTGCTTGATTGCGAGATGGGATGAGCGTTCAGCGGCTTCAGCACGCGAGATATTGATTCCAGGCATGCGCGTATCCAAGCAGAGATGGCACTCTTTGCCACTATGGAGCCAGTCACAGCCGAGGAGTTTCGACTCAGAAGCTTTCGCCTGCGTGGCGAGCGGATGACAAAAGCCCAGTCCGAGGCGCTCTACGATCATTGGAATAAATTCGAGATCCCGCTGCAAGGAATCATCAACCCAAATGAGCTCTTCCCTTCATTGGCGCCAAAGGAAGTTGTCTTTGAAATTGGCAGCGGGATGGGTGAGGCCACCTCCCAAATTGCCGCGGAAA
>JBEATV010000046.1:0-6793 GCA_041161815.1 Actinomycetota bacterium
AAAGAAGAGTCGCCCTATAAGCCGGATTCTGTCTTGCTATTGCTAGCGAGATCACCATCCATCTAGATCTGTAATTGCTTACAGATTCAAGCAACCTACCCGGTGACTTGTGTGGGCACACTCGAACGCCACCTGCATGGTCTTGCTCCAAGTTGGGTTTACATAGCTACGCAAATCGCTTCACGCACTGGTGGTCTCTTACACCACCGTTTCACCCTTACCAATATTGCTATTGGCGGTTTACTTTCTGTTGCACTGGTCCCGCGGATTACTCCGGGTGGGAATTACCCACAACTTTGCCCAATGGAGTCCGGACTTTCCTCGGTACAAGCTGAAATAAATCTGCTCATAACGCGGTGATCCGGGCGACTCTTCTTGAGGTAAAGAATACGCGTAATTAGTGGCGCTACGTCACGGGTTCCTTTAGGGTGGCACACATGATTACAACAGTTGATGCGGATTTCCTATCTTTACCTCTTGAAAAGGTCTCCGATGCGGCTATCAGCGCGGCTACAAGCGCTGGCGCTTCACATGCGGATGTTCGAATTGAACGGACTCGCACCGGTTTTCTCTCGCTGCGAGATGCAAAGCCAGAAACGCAATCAGATGAGACAAATTTTGGAATTGGCGTGCGCGTTATCGTTAATGGCGCATGGGGTTTTGCCTCCTCCCCTGATGTCAGCGTTGAGTCCGCACAGAAACTTGCGTTGACTGCTGTTGCAATGGCAAAGACTTCAAAACCTTTGTCTACCGATGAAATTTCTCTAGTTGCCGAACCGGTTTATGCCAATAAAAGTTGGGTATCGGCTTACGAGATTGATCCGTTCTCAGTCTCTGATGCTGACAAAAAAGATCGCCTTGCATCTTTAAGTTCTAGGTTGTTGGCATCATCATCGGTCAATCACACCAGCGCGCATACGATGTATGTGAAAGAGCAGAAGCATTACGCAGACTCTGCTGGAACAAGCACCACACAACAGCGAGTTCGAGTGCAAACTCAGATTGAAGCAATCTCGATCGGTGCACATGGATTTGAATCGATGCGCACTCTCGCCCAACCTGCAGGTTATGGATGGGAGTGGATGGGGAACTCAATCTGGAATTGGGATGCTGAAATTGATCAACTTCCTTCATTGCTGGCCGAAAAGGTCGCGGCTCCATCGGTTGAGCCTGGCCGCTATGACTTGCTGATTCATCCATCAAATCTCTGGCTGACAATTCACGAATCAATTGGCCATGCCACCGAGCTTGATCGCGCAATCGGTTATGAAGCTAATTACGCCGGAACTTCCTTTGCGACACCAGACAAGCTTGGAAATCTCAAGTACGGCTCTGCGCTCATGAATGTCACGGGCGATCGCAATACTGAACATGGCCTCAGCACAGTTGGTTGGGATGATGAAGGTGTTGCTGCTCAACGTTGGGATATCGTCAAAGATGGAGTGCTTGTTGGCTATCAACTCGATCGACGTATCGCAGCTCATGTGAACAAAGAACGCAGTAATGGCTGTGCTTTCGCAGACTCCCCCGCGCATGTGCCGATTCAGCGCATGCCGAATGTCTCACTCCAGCCAAATCCCACCGGACCTACTCTGGATAAATTGATCGAGTCTGTTGAAGATGGCATCTATATCCTGGGCGATAAGTCCTGGTCGATTGATATGCAGCGCTATAACTTCCAGTTCACGGGTCAACAGTTCCATCGCATCAAGAATGGAAAGATTGTTGGCCAACTTAAGGATGTTGCTTATCAAGCCACCACCACAGATTTCTGGGGTGCGATGAAAGCAGTCGGTGGTCCATCTACCTATGTTCTTGGCGGCGCATTTAATTGCGGTAAAGCACAACCCGGACAGGTCGCGGCAGTGAGCCACGGATGTCCAGCTGCGGTATTCGACAAGATAAATGTTCTCAACACAGTTGCGGAGGCGGGCAAATGATTTCAGCACAAGATCTCGTTGAAAAGATTCTTGCACGTTCCACAACCGATGATTGCATCGTTGTTATCAACGACAAGACGCAAGCCAATCTTCGTTGGGCAAGCAGCACTCTGACAACGAATGGTGTCATCCAACAACGCAGTGTTACGGTCATTGCTTTCGTCGCGATGGATGGCTCAATGGCTTCTGGCGCTGTGACGCGCACAAATGTTGATGAAAGTGATATCGATTCTCTTCTCTCAGAAGCCACTGCCGCAGCAAAGGCTGCGGGCGCTGCTGAGGATTTCGCTCCTCTGGCTAAGGACGTTGCGTTTGGAAACTGGAGCGCACCGCATACACCAACTGGCCCAGATGTATTCTCGAAGTTCGCACCAGAACTCGGCGACATGATGCGCCGCTCGCAATCGGATTCCATTGAATTATTTGGCTATGCCGAGCACACGCACCAAACGATCTGGGTTGGATCAAAAGGCGGAATGAGATTGCGCCACGACTCGCCAGTTGGTCGCGTCGAAATGACTGGAAAATCCCACCAACGTTCGCGTTCGACATGGGATGGCGTTGAAACTCTCGACTTCAAGGATGTTTCAGTAGCTAATATCGATGCAAATATCCGCCAGCGTTTAACTTGGCAGGAGAAGAAGATTGATCTTCCTGCTGGAAAATACGACACCATCTTTCCTTCTGGATCTATTGCTGACATCTATGTCTACATGATGTGGGTTGCCGGTGGTCGTGATGCCTTCGAAGGACAGAGCGTATTTTCAAAGAAAGGTGGCGGAACTCGCGTTGGAGAAAAACTTGCCAACGTTGGACTCCAGCTTTTCAGCGATCCAGCTCATCCGATTTTGTCAGGTTCGCCCTTTGTTTCAGCTTCAGCTAGTAGCCCATTTACCTCTGTCTTTGATAACGGACAGAAGCAATCACGTGTTGATTGGATCAAAGATGGCGTTCTGCAATCGCTTGTCCAAACCCGTGCGAGCGCAAAACTCACATCGCTTCCTTACACCCCTATTGGCGATAACTTGATTATGAGCGTCGATGGCGGAAGCGGAAAACTTGACGATCTTGTCAAGAAAGTCGACAACGGATTACTCCTCACAACGCTCTGGTACATCCGCATGGTTGATCCGAATTCATTGTTGTTGACGGGACTTACTCGAGATGGGGTTTACTACGTCAAGAATGGTGAAGTTCAAGGTGCAACAAACAACTTCCGCTGGAATGACTCACCTGTCAGCGCCCTTTCACGTATCGCGCATGCGGGTGCTACTGAATGGACTCAACCTCGAGAGTGGGCCGGAGATGTCACAAATATGTCTGTGCCGCCGATGGTCATCAAAGATTTCAATATGTCGACTGTGAGCCCGGGTAACTAAGCGCGAACTTACGCGCGTAAATGCCCGCGCTCATTTGTTGAGCGGATTGCCATCAAACTATCTGATGGCCAGATTGAGATCGATGAGATGCTGCATGGCGATACATCTATATTGAATATCGCAGATGTGTCCACTTTCATCGCAGCCGCCAGCGCTGTCTTGATGATTCCATTATGAGTAGTCACACAGACTTTCTTGCCTGGGTAATCAGCCACCAGGCTCAACAAACCTTGGATTGCGCGAGCTTGAGCGGATTCATATGACTCACCTTCAGGTGGAGCGTATGCCGTGCTCGCTAGCCATTGAGCGTATTCAGCCGGGTAAGCCTTGCGCACCTCTTCAATTGATAATCCATCCCATAATCCAAATGAACATTCAACCCAAATGGGATCAACAACTGGATCTAGACCAGTCGCTTTTGAGATCGCTTCCGCTGTCTGCATAGTGCGTTGTAAAGGCGAAGTAATCAAAACATCAGGTGCAAGATTTGCAATCTCGTTCGCTACTAGCTCTGCTTCCATTAGACCTTTTGCCGTGAGTCCAGGATTGAGAGCGCCATCTCCCGAAAATTTTCGATGTGGAGTTAAAGGAGTCTCGCCATGACGAACCAGGTAGATCATCGTAGGTACTTCATTTGAGATCAAACGTTCGGTGAGGTAATTCAATTGAATCGGTTCTTTCGCGGTCGCGATGATTCCGTCCAATGCTTCATTGACTAGTCGATCTGCATGGCTATTTTCTTCGCGGGGTATCCACATGAATTCAAGCAATTCATGTGGGTGAATCTTCTTTGCCTCGAGAGCGAGCTCGCGCATCTCTGGGTGACGAATCTTCCACTTACCACTCATCTGTTCGACAACTAATTTGCTATCGAGACGTACTTCTATTCGCGCTTGAGGATCAATCTCGTGCGCAGCCTCAAGACCGGCAATTAATCCTCGATATTCAGCAACATTATTGGTCGCGACTCCGATTTTTCCAGAAACTTCGGCCAGAACTTTGCTTCCCTCAAACACCACCGCGCCGTATGCAGCTTGCCCAGGATTACCTCGTGACCCTCCATCAGCCATGACTATCAATGAACGAGGCATTAGCCGACTCTCACCAAAATTCTTCGACATTCTTCACAGCGCACAACCTCGTCTTCTGGCAAGGAGGCGATCCGACTTAAGTCTGCGGCGTTGATGTTGAGATGGCAACCCTCGCATCGACCCGCGTGCAGTCTTGCCGCCCCGATTCCGTCCGCGCTGGTGCGGATTTTGTCATAGAGCGCTAGTAGTTCTGGTTCCATCTCTTGGGCAAGATTTGCTCGATCACTCAGTGTTGCATTCTTAGCCCGAGCAATTTCATCAAGTGCAACTTCCTTCTCTTTAGCAAACTTCGTAACTTCTTCATGAAGCGCATCTCTCTCTTGAGATAGCGACGAGATTCTCTGGTCTAAAGCCTCGATGCGAACCATGACTTCGAGTTCAATTTCCTCAAGCTCTGCTCGTCGCTTTGCGAGCGATCCCAGTTCGTGTTGGAGCTGTTCTAATTCTTTGGGAGTTCCTAAGCCAGAGGCTAGGCGCTTCTCATCTTTCTCTATTCGCGCGACTACTTGTTCAACATCAATTTCCGATTTTGAGAGTTCATGTTTGATGTCGCTCTTTTCTGTCTCAGCAGCAACACAGAGATCGCGCGCAGTGGCATGAGCTACTGTTTTGTCATCCAAGATTTTGGAGACTGGCAACGTTTGCGCTTTGTGATCCAATTGAATGATTGAAGAATCTAACGCCTGAAGCGCGAGAAGTTTCTCTTGGGCTGCCTTCGATGCTTTCATCACTGCCCTACTTTAGGCTAACTCTCAGCCACTTCGAGTCGCGCGCTACTTCGAGATGTTTTACGCTGGTCGTCTGATGAGACGCCTATTCACTTCACTGACAATCACAGCTCTTTTCCTTGCGATTTTCAGCGCGCCATCATCCTTCGCTGCCAAGGCACCTGTTCCTGGCGCAAAGTGTCCAAAGCTCAAGGCGACACAAGTCTTTAAAGGTAAGACATATACCTGTATCAAATCGAAGAAAAAGACTGTCTGGAGCAAAGGCGTTGCGATTCGTCCTGTTGCCACCCCAACTCCAGCGCCTTCCATAACTCCAACGCCTTCCGTAACTCCTACGCCCACACCTACTCCAACGCCTTCCGTAACTCCGACTCCGACTCCGACTCCAACTCCAACTCCAACAAAAGTTGGCTACACGATGGATCAGGTGCGAGCCAATAACTCTTCAGCAAGTTGTTGGACTCTCATTGATGGATTTGTTTATGACCTCACTCGTTGGATATCAAGTCACCCTGGTGGCGCAGGTGCAATCCGTGGGCTCTGTGGCGTAGACGGTACTTCATCATTCAAAGCACAACATGGCAATCAGAGTAGCCCTGCTCAAAGACTTAATTCGTACTTGCTAGGGCCGTTGAGTAGGTAGTTATTACTTTGACTTCATCGTCTTTAAGGTAAGTGACACCATCTTAAGCAGAAGCTTCTCGTCAACTTTCCAGTCAACTGGTACCTGAACCGTCTTCTTATTTACTTTGTAGCCCTCGAGTAGAGATGCTATTTCTTCCAGCACTTCTGAATTAAACGGAGCGATTGTTATGTGGTTCTTTGAGACCGATAAGCCAAAGACATAACCTTCACGAGACTTCAACATCGGCTGATTCCATGCAATGACTAATTCAAGCTTGGGATATTTTGCCTGAATAACTTTGAAAATCTTTCGAATAGTTTTCTTCTTGGTGTCGTCATGCTGAGCGAGGAAATCGCTAAATCCATCAAATCGCTGCGAACTAGTTGAGCCACGCGAATACATGACCAGAGCGTTTGCGTGAGCCTGACTAAATCCATGCTCTTCTCTGAGAAAAGCGATCTGTTCAGGGTATTTTCGATCGCTAATTTCTTTCATAACGCCAAACCAATACCTCATGGGTTGGCCATACTTCGCTTCTATTTTGGGAAAATGAGCAGAACGTTCCTTCTTACTTGCTGGCATGAGTTTTGAACTTAGCGATTACCAGCAGGTCTATGTCCGCATCCTTGAGGTTTACTGCAGCAACAGGTGCAGTTGCCTTCAGGACAGCCACATGGACACCGAAAGGTTTCCTTTGATTCACTCATGATCTAATCCTGATCGATAAGGCCGGTAAATCCCCAACCCCAGGCTAGACAGAAGAGAAAAACTCCAAGTA
Source organism: Actinomycetota bacterium (assembly GCA_041161815.1). Taxonomy (GTDB): domain Bacteria; phylum Actinomycetota; class Actinomycetes; order Nanopelagicales; family Nanopelagicaceae; genus MAG-120802. The sequence continues at coordinate 6,542 of JBEATV010000046.1, forward strand.
CGTAAAGTAAGTCGTTCATAGGCATGACTCTACTTCATGGTTGGTTGTCCCCGCGTGTTGAAGACTTTCCATAGAAGACTTTGACGGTGCTTCCCTATATGAGTTAAGACTCTTATCATTCATGCTCATGAAGATTAGAGCACTTCTTGTTGCTCTCCTTCTCATCGCATCGCTCGTTCAAGCCGTCGCCGCTACCCCACCGAAAGCTGGGGCTGTGTGCAATAAAGCAGGCTCAATAAAGAATTCGAATGG
>JBEATV010000012.1:0-18602 GCA_041161815.1 Actinomycetota bacterium
CAAGAACTTTGAGTAGCTCAACATCGCTGAGGAGATCGCCGGGATATTTCATAAGGCTCTTAGGTTATCGGCTGTGTACTGGAAGAGAGCAGTCGGCGGAGGCTTTGAACGCGCTGTGCAGCCTCGGGATGTTCTGCAATGTAGTCATTTAGACCACATTTCTCTTCGTCGTGCGAACAGTTCTTTGGACAGCCTGCGATTGTTTTCGCTAACTCCTCAAAGGAGCCAATCACGCGGTTTCGATCGATATGTTCGAGGCCAAAAGAACGGACCCCTGGAGTATCAATGATGGTGCCGGTACTGTCAGGAAGATCAAATGCAATGGCGCTGGAGGATGTGTGCCGGCCCCGACCAGTTGTGTCGTTTACATCGCCAATCGCACGAGGATCACCACCGATAATCGCGTTGACCAGAGTGGATTTTCCAACGCCTGAGTGTCCGATCAACACTGTGGTCTTACCATGAAGAATTTCTTGAACCTTAGCTAAGTCATCGCCGCGTTGAATTGCGATACTTGAAACGCTCAATGAATCGTAAGATTTTAAGAATTCTTCCGGATTTGCCAGATCTCTTTTGGTCATGACGATAATCGGAGTAATGCCTTGGTCGTATGCGACAGCAAGACACCTATCGATAAAACCATGACGCGGCTCAGGATTAGCAGAAGCGGCAACAATCATCATCTGATCGATATTTGCGGCAATAGTTTTTTCAAAAGCCCCGACATCATCAATAGTGCGCGACAGCGAGTTACGACGCGGTTGGACCGCAACAATTCGGGCCAAAGTTCCCTCTGCGCCTGAAGTGTCACCAACAAGATTTACCCGATCACCGACTACTACCGAATTTTTCCCCAATTCACGTGCCTTCATCGCGCTCACATAAGTCCCGGACTCCGTGCGACAAAGTGTGCGACCACGATCAACCGTAACTACATCGGCTGTGACTGCATCGTCATGAGTTGGCCGATCTTTACTCCGTGGTCTTGTTGAGCGCGGTGGGCGGATTCGAATATCGCTCTCATCAGGTCGACGTCTAGGCATTGAGGAGTGCGCTCCAAAGTCCAGGAAAATCGGGGAGCGTCTTTCGAGTCGTAGCGATGTTCTCGACATGGATTCCATCGACAACAAGGCCGATTACAGCGCCAGCTGTTGCTAATCGGTGATCTTCATATGTATGGAATGTTCCAGCGTGCAGTGGTTGAGGATTGATATGTAAGGCGCTTTCTTCCTCAGAGACATCGCAACCTAGAGCGTTTAGTTCGGTGCGCAGAGCGCTTAAGCGATCAGTTTCGTGGAGACGCAGATGGCCAATTCCACGCAGAGAAGATGGAGATGAAGCCAAGGCTGCAACAGCAGCAATGGAAGGAGTGAGTTCGCCGACATCATGTAGATCAATATCGATTCCGCGGATGGTCTTCCCGCCTGAAATCGTCAATCCTGAATCATCAAGAGAAATGGTTGCGCCCATCTGAGTAAAAATCTCACGAAGTTGGTCTCCTGGTTGAGTCGTCTTCCGTGGCCAATCTCTGATTGTCACGGTACCACCACAAACAAGTGCAACAGACATGAATGGGGCTGCATTGGATAAATCAGGTTCAATCACAAAATCTTGACCTTCCAATTCGCCCGGTAGAACTTTCCACTGCGAAGGAGAGGAATCATCAACGATTGCACCAAATTGCCTCAACATTGCAATCGTCATATCAATGTGCGGTTGAGAGGGAAGTGATCCGCCAACATGCTTGACAGTAATTCCGTCCTTCATGGCGGGTCCAACAAGAAGAAGCGCAGATATAAACTGGCTAGAAGAACTTGCGTCAATTTCAATGACGCCGCCTTTAATGGATCCCGAACCATTAATAGTTAAGGGAAGCGCGAATCTATTTTTATGGTCAATAGTGACGCCAAGCTCTTCGAGTGCAGAGATAACTGGACCAAGTGGACGTTCATGTGACCGTGGGTCACCGTCGAAGTTAATGAGTCCTCGAGCAAGGGCGGCGAGTGGAGGAAGAAAACGCATTACTGTGCCGGCATTTCCAACATCGATAGAGGCAGGGCCAAAAAGTTGTGCAGGAATTACTGTCCAGATCTCATCTCCATTGCTATCTCTGCTCTCTTCAATTCTTACACCTAGCGCACGTAGTCCTTGGGCCATCAATTCAGTATCGCGAGAGCGCAGTGGCTTATGCAGCCTTGATGGAGTTTTTGCTAGTGCGCTTAAGATCAGCGCGCGATTAGTGACGGATTTAGAGCCGGGAATAGTCAGAATCGCAGAAACAGGTGCGTTACCCCGAAAAGGTGCGCGCCAGAGGTCTGGAGTCTGTGACATATAGGGAAGTCTAGGTCATAGATTAGGAGCATGTGCGGTCGTTTTGCCCTCTCGGCGATGCTCACGGATATCGCTGAGGAGTTTTCTACTAATGCGATGCCTAATAGAACTCTGCCTGTCGATTGGAACATTAAGCCGACTCAAGATATTTACATCATCAAAAACGAAAATATAGAGATTGCATCATGGGGATTGATTGCACCGTGGAGCAAGAATTTAGTCGAAGCTTTACGAAGTCAATCACAAGCAATTAATGCACGATCTGAATCAGTCCATGAAAAGCCAACATTTAGAAATGCGTTTCGCAATCGACGTTGTTTAGTGCCGGCATCTGGTTACTACGAATGGGCCACAGAACTTGGTCAGTACAAGACCAAGCAACCCGTCTTCATTTCGCGAGATGACCAGAGGCTTCTTGCATTTGCGGGGATATTTGATCGTTGGATTTCGCCAGAAGGTGAAATTCGAGATAGCGTCTCGATCATTACGCGTGATGCTGTCAATCAACTCGCTCAAGTACATAATCGAATGCCCGTTTTCTTGCCACAAGAAAGATGGCAGGCATGGATGGATCCAGATTTAACAGATGTCGAGAGAGTCCGTTCTTTGATGCAGATTCCCGAGCCCGATGCTCACCTAAAGTTCTGGCCAGTAGCAGACCTGGTGAACTCAATTCGGAACAATGGGCCTGAGTTGGTTGCCCCCATTGAATTAGGCGAGCCTGAAACTCTCTTTTAGAGGGAATAAACCGTACGAGATGCAGGTTAGAAGGCTGTGGCGATAACCTTAGATTTGATGCCAACCGAGATCTCTACCCCTGATTCCAGTAGCGCTGGTGAATTAGTACGCGTTGATCGCGATAAAGAGAGCGCTGCTGAACGTACCAAGCGTTTCGAACGAGATGCGCTGCAATACATGAATCAGCTTTACGCAGCTGCGATGCGGTACACGAAGAATCCTGAAGATGCTCAAGATCTTGTTCAAGACACTTATATCAAGGCTTACAACTCGTTCCATCAATTCGAACCAGGGACGAATCTCAAAGCCTGGCTTTATCGAGTGCTAACTACGACTTTCATCAATACATATCGCAAAGATCAGCGCAGGCCCCAGACATCTGATTCTGAGTTGGAAGATTGGCAGATTGCTGAAGCTTCATCACACACTAGCGATCAAGGTAAATCTACTGAAGATGTCGTGCTTGAAAATCTTCCAGATAGCGACATCAAGAATGCGTTGGCAGAAATTCCTGAAGAATTCCGGATGGCGGTTTATCTCGCGGATGTTGAAGGATTTTCCTATAAAGAAATTGCAGAAATTGTCGGCGTTCCTGCCGGAACAGTCATGTCACGCCTACATCGCGGCCGAAAGCAACTCCGTGAGAAGTTGACGGATTACGCGCGCGAACGTGGATATGTGAAAGGGGGAGCCAAGTGAGTCAGATCCCTTGCGACAATTGTCGCCAATCGCTCGTCCTTTTTATAGATAACGAGATCGATGACTCCGCCACTTTCAATGAGATTGCATTCCATCTCCAAGAATGCGACGAGTGCCGTAACCAACTTGAAACTGAGCGTCGCGCTCTTAATCTGATCCGCACTTTGTTGAGTCGTTCATGCTGTGAAACCGCTCCGTCGACCCTGCAAGAGCGCATCGCCCATCAACTCCATGAGTTACAACTACAAGAATTGGCTGGCTACACCCAGACCGAAATCATTACCCAGTATCGACGTACCGAGATCACGATTGATGGCGAGACCCAGATCGAGATTGAAACCTCCCACGAAATTCGGAGAGATTTCCCCTTTTAGTTCGCAAGACAACGAGCCTAGGAATGCTAGGTTAATTTCCGATGCAGATTGAATCAGCGCTCGGAGCAGTCGGAATCTCACAGATGGTGGTCCGACCTGGTGATACTGCATTGGCGCACGGCAGCGGAGATATGCCAATTCTCTCTTCGAGTTTTCTGATTACTTTGATGGAGAGCGCCTGCAATTCAGCGCTCGCCGAGTTCCTCGAGAATGGGGAATCTACTTATTTGAGCGATATTGAACTTGAGGTTCATGAATCTGTGGGAATTGGCACCGAGATCCAAGGAGCTGCCACATTCGTTGCCTATGAAGATGGAGTTCTAACTTTCGCCTGTGAAATACATGACGGCCCGCGCTTGGTTGCGGCATCTGTGATGCGTCGCAACCTAGTAGAACGTGTGACGTTCCTTGCGCGGACCGCTGCGTTAGCTCTGATGTCTCAACAAGAGACTGAATAAACCTTTACTTCTTGGTCGCCCAGAAAATCTCAGCAATCTCATCGATCTTTGAGATCAACTTATCTGCAACTGCCACATCAACCGTGCCTTTTGTTCCGGCAGCGCCAGCAAGCTTGGTGGCTTCGTTGAATAGGCCGTGGAGTTGTGGGTATGACTCAAAGTGATTTGGCTTGAAGTAATCAGTCCATAGAACCCAGAGATGTTCTTTGACCATGTTGGAGCGAGCTTCCTTGATGGAAACTGCGCGCGCCTTGAAATCTGGATCAGATGATGCCGTGTACTTCTCCATGCAGGCCTTCACTGATTGCGCTTCGATCTTCGCTTGTGCAGGGTCATAAACACCGCAAGGTAGATCGCAATGTGCGTGAACTGTAAGCATAAAAATCCTCACTTCTTCAGAGGTAGGTATTAGTGGAAGACTACCCGCCATGAGAAAGTTTGGCTTCTTGGGCCTCTCGAGAGTGAGAGTTTCAGGAGAATCAATGTCGCCGACCTATAACCACGGCGACATACTCCTTGTGAAATGGCTAAATGGGGTTTCCAAAGAGCTTGCCCTCACCACCGTCGTAGTTATAGAACGCGAGGAGATGCCGGGAGTCTTCTTCATTAAACGGATACAGAAGTCACACAGCGGCGCTTATTGGGTCGAAGGAGATAACGAGATTGCTAGCGCTGAGGATCGGATGAATGATTCGCGGCGCTGGGGTTATGTGCCAGCACACGAAGTTAGGGGACGCGTTCTCTTCCGTTTAAAAAGATCTAACGAGAGAAAGCTTCAGCAATAAGAGCTTTCTGCTCTTCTTCATGGACGTAGATACTTCCAGTTGCTGGGCTCGCAGCAGCGCGACGAGAAACTCGACGCAATTCGCGACCACCGAGATGCTCGGTGAGATTTGCGGAGACAAATGGCCACGGACCCTGATTCGCAGGTTCGTCTTGTACCCAGAGAAGATTTGCATTTGGATGTTTACTGACTTCAGCAAGAATTTCAGCGATTGGCAACGGATATAGCTGTTCAACTCGGACGATAGCGGTGCTGTTGTCACCAAGCTTTGCTCGTTCAGCAAGGAGTTCCCAATAAATCTTTCCGCTACAGAGAATCAATCGTGATGCGTTTGAAACAGTTGCATCGCCGATTACTGGTCTAAATGTTCCCGAAGTAATGTCAGAAAGGCTTGAAGCAGCTGCCTTGAGTCGGAGCATTGACTTTGGCTCAAAGATAATTAATGGTCGACGTGCGGGATTCTTTACATGCCAACGCAACAAGTGGAAATAGGACGCAGCCGATGATGGTTGTGCGACCGTCATGTTGTTCTCAGCGCAGAGCGTTAAGAATCGCTCGATACGACCTGAAGAGTGATCCGGACCCTGGCCTTCATAGCCGTGAGGTAGCAGCAAGACCACAGAAGATCTCTCACCCCACTTTTGAAGGGATGAGGAGATGAATTCATCAATGATTGTTTGTGCTCCATTAGCGAAGTCACCGAACTGAGCTTCCCAAATGACGAGAGCATTGTCGCGCTCTACTGAATATCCGTATTCAAATCCCATTGCTGCATACTCTGAAAGAAATGAATCAACCACAAAGAATTGGTTCTCATTACTGAGGAGACCACGAAGTGGAATCCACTCACTGCCATCCTCGCGATCTCGGATTACGGCGTGACGATTGGAGAATGTTCCACGTCCGACATCTTGTCCAGCAATGCGAACTGGGTGGCCCTCAAGAAGGAGTGAACCAAAGGCCAACATCTCTCCGCCCGACCAATCAATAGTCGCATCATCAAGCATGGTGACTCGACGCTGGAGTTGTGGCGTAAGTTTTGGATGCACATTGAAGTTCTCAGGAACGGCAACTTGTGTTGCTGCAATCTTTCGAGCCACATCTTCAGAAATCGCTGTATTTGTCTTGAGTGGGTCTAAAGTCTCGAGTCGATTGAATGCTGGCTTCTCAGGAAGCTTGTCGTGAACAACGCTAAAGATTCCTTCGAGCTGTGCTTGGAATTCGCGAGCAATCTGATCGGATTCTTCTTGCGTGATGTCACCACGACCGACGAGTGCTTCTGAGTAAAGGACACGAGTAGTGCGTTTTGCATCAATCAACTTGTACATACGTGGTTGGGTAAAGCTTGGTTCGTCACCTTCGTTATGTCCGCGGCGGCGATAGCAGACCATATCGATGACGACATCTTTATTGAATGTCTGGCGATACTCGAACGCTACTCGCGCAACACGAACGCATGCCTCAGGGTCATCTCCGTTAACGTGGAAGACAGGAGCTTGGATTAGCTTCGCAATATCAGTGGAGTAACGCGAAGAACGAGCTGATTCAGGTGACGTTGTGAATCCAACTTGATTATTGATAACCACGTGGATAGTTCCACCTGTTCGATAACCACGTAGCTGAGACATATTGAGAGTTTCAGCGACCACTCCTTGGCCTGCGAATGCGGCATCACCGTGAATCAAGATTGGCATCACAGAGAAAGAGCTCTTGACGTTTTTCTTATCTTGCTTCGCTCGGACAATTCCCTCGAGAACGGGGTTTACGGCTTCAAGATGTGATGGATTGGCAGCGAGATAGATCTTTGTCTTTTCGCCCGCTTCTGTTACAAAATCCCCATAAGTTCCAAGGTGGTACTTAACATCACCTGATCCTTGGACCTCATTCTCCTGATAGTGACCTTCGAATTCTTGGAAGATCTGGCCGTAAGACTTTCCAGCGACATTTGCCAAGACATTGAGGCGTCCGCGGTGTGGCATTCCGATGCAAACTTCATCTAGTTCAGCCTTAGCGGCATATCGCGCAATCGCATCAAGTAATGGAATGACTGATTCGCCACCTTCGAGTGAGAATCGTTTCTGTCCAACGAACTTTGTATGCAAGAAGCTTTCGAATGCTTCAGCAGAGTTAAGTTTGCGCAAGATGCGAAGTTGCTCTTCACGGGGAAAGAAAGGTGATCCAACTTCTACTTGGCTCTGAATCCACTTTCGTTCTTCGGGAGAATCGATATACATGTATTCGACACCAATGGAACGGCAGTAGGAGTCACGGAGAATTCCCAAGATATTGCGCAGTTTCGCGTAAGGCCGGCCACCGAATCCGCCTGTGGCAACTTCGCGATCAAGATCCCAGAGCGTCAGGCCATGAGTAACAACATCGAGATCTGGATGGCTACGTTGTTTGTATTCAAGTGGATCGATATCTGCCATCAAGTGTCCGCTGGTGCGGTATGCCTGAATCAATTGCTGGACTCGAGCTGCCTTGTTGAGTTGATCTTTACCTTCTGGAATATCTGCATGCCAATGAATCGGAACATAAGGAATGCGAAGCGCAGCAAAGATTTCGCCATAGAAATCACCTTCACCAAGCAGAATCTCATGAATGCGACGGAGGAAATCACCTGATTGGGCGCCTTGAATAATTCGATGGTCATATGTAGAGGTAAGAGTTACGACTTTCGAAATGGCTAGTTCTGCGATCGTCTCATCGCTTGCACCTTGGAATTCAGCAGGGTAATCCATCGCACCAACGCCAAGAATCAGACCTTGTCCTTGCACAAGACGTGGAACAGAGTGCACGGTGCCGATAGTTCCGGGGTTGGTCAGTGAAACAGTAGTTCCCGCGAAATCTTCAACGGTAAGGGCGCCTTTACGAGCTTTCTTGACTAGGGATTCGTACTCGGCCCAGAACTGCCCGAAGTCCAAGTTCTCGCAACCTTTAATCGATGGCACTAGCAATTGGCGTGTTCCATCTTCTTTTGCAAGATCTATTGCGATACCTAAGTTGATGTGATCAGGATGTCCGATGGCAGGCTTGCCGTCTTGTTCGGTGAAGAAGGCATTCATTTCTGGCATCGCACGAAGTGCCTTGATCATCGCATAACCGATGAGGTGAGTGAAAGAAACTTTTCCGCCACGGGCGCGCTTTAAGTGGTTGTTAATGACAGTGCGATTATCAATCATTAACTTAGCCGGAATTGCTCGAACGCTAGTTGCTGTAGGTACTGTTAGTGAGGCTTCCATACTTTGCACAACGCGACTTGCAACGCCGCGGAGAGGTTCAACTCGCGCCGAAGTTGGAGTTGCAACTTGTGGAGTTGGTTTAGCAATTACTTGTGCGGGAGTTGGAGTCGGCTGAGTTGTTGGTCGAACTGCTGATTGTGGAGTAGCAACAGTTGGTGTTGGAGTAGGAGTAGGTGCTGGAGTTGGAACAATAGGCGCAACGCTTTGCTGTTGGCGCTTAGGAACTGGTGGAACACCGGGCGCAGCTGCGGGAGTTGTTGTCGCAGAAATTCCATTGCTTGCTCCAGGCGTGTAGCCCGCAAAGAATTCTTTCCAGTTATCTTCTACTGAATTTGGATCGGCAAGGTAACGCTCGTACATTTCATCAACAAGCCATTCATTGGAGCCGAAGGAGCCACCAAACTTGTTCTCGGGAGTCATACCTGCCACAGAACGAAAGCCTATCTGCGTCAGGTGAGAGCTCTCCACCTCACGGCAGCGGTATTGGCCACAGTTTCATGATGCGCCTACTGCGCTACTAGGGCAGGCTCTCCATATGAGTCTGGCTTTTGTTACAGGCGCCAGTCGAGGACTGGGCCGCGAGGTTGCTCGCGCCTTGATCGCCTCTGGTCACGAGGTAATAGGTATAAGTAAGGATCCGCAGCGGGCTGCGCAAGCAGGCGCCGAGCTAGGAATTGCCTTTGAGACAGTCGACTTTTCCGATATTTCCCAGACTCGAGCGCTCTCGCAAACACTCCTCGCGAAATACGGAACTCCGCAAATTCTGGCGCTCGCACACGGTGTCATGAGTGACAAAATGGCGAAGACGCTCCGCACCAATGATGATGAGTGGGCTCGCGTCATGAATATCAATCTCAACTCTGTTTTTACTTTGGTGAATGCAATCGGTGCACCGATGGCTGAAGCGCGAAACGGTCGCATCATCATCTTCTCTGCCTGTCTTGGTCGAATGTCAGGACCCGGAAATGCTGGGGGGCTAGCGCCTTACCGAATCTCTAAAGCTGGAGTTAATGCGTTAGTTCGAAACTTAGCGCATGAGACAGGACATGGTTCACGGGGATTACTTGTTGATGCAATCTGTCCAAATCACAGTCGTACGGATATGGGTGGACCTGATGCACCACGTAGCGCGCAAGAGGGAGCTGCTACTGCAATCTGGTTAGCGACAAGAGAATTTAGCGCCGGAGATCAAACGGGGTTGCTCTGGGAAGATCAAGAAGTTGTTCCTTGGTGAGGCTTTGGAATAGCAGCAAGCGCCGCAAACAAAGTTGCAAGTGCAAAGGCTCCAAGTGAAATACCAAGTGCAAGTCGTGCACCATCAATCATGTAATACGCAACACCAATCGCAATGAGATTGGCCATAACTGTAGGACCGCGGCCGTAATTTCGTTGTTGTAGAAATCCTCGTCCGGCAAAGAAAAGTCCTATTCCACCAAGAAGTAAGAAGACGATTTCTGCGATAACTGCGTCGAGCTCTTCAACATCCGAAGTAAGCGTTCTAACCAAGAGATACGCGCCGAGCGCGAAGAGGAAGAACGCTTCAATTCGAACCAACCAAGCGGCAATCAGATGGATTTTCTTCAGCGTTACTCGCATGAGCCCAAGAATAGGGTATGAGAAAGCGCTATTCAGTCCTTGCTTTCTTGAATTAACGTGCCTTATGCCCTTTTATGATGAAGGAATATACGACTCGTTGACCGGCCTTTTGGCTCCTGCATATTTCTACGAGAGCACAGCCAGGTTGATGTCGTGGGCAGAACGTGCAAATCAACCTGTCTCACTTATTTCTATCAAGTTAGATGGCCTCAATGATGACCAGATTCTCCAATGCGCTCGTGATTTAACAGCTGAGTTGCGTGGAGGAGATCTCTTGGCGCGCATGGGGGAGAGGATTTTTGTTCTCGCACTTCTAGGAGATCACTTAGGCGCAGAGCAGCTCATCTTTCGATTAAGAAACACAATCAGACCTGAATTGATGTTTGCATCCACCTCTCTCAATGACGGAGAGAAGATTGAAGTGGGATTAAGTCGACTATCAATCTAAGAAACTGAGATAAAGATTGAAGAGCGGTAGTAGCGAAGTTCTTCAATCGAATCTTTGATGTCGCCCAGTGCGCGATGATTGCCAGTCTTCTTGGGGGCGCTGAAGTAGACCTTTGGATACCAGCGCTTTGCGAGTTCTTTAATTGAAGAGACATCAATTGTTCGATAGTGAAGATACTCATTGAGCCTTGGCATATCGCGTGCGATGAAATTGCGATCCATGCCCACAGAGTTTCCAGCCAATGGAGACTTGCCAGCCACAGTGTGTAATTCAAGATATTTCAAAACTAGATCTTCTGCTTGCGAAAGTGTGATGCCAGAAGGAATTTTTTCGATGAGTCCAGACTCCGTGTGCATCACGCGAACTTCTTCTCGCATCCCAGCGAGCTTCTCTTCCGTAGTTGCAATCACGAGATCAACCCCATCGCCGAGGACATTTAAGTCGGCGTCAGTCACAAGAACTGCGATTTCGACGAGGGCATCGTTTTCCAGTGAGAGCCCTGTCATCTCGCAATCAATCCAGATCAAAGGGGGGTTCTCGCTTGCCATGAGAGTGAAGCCTAGGGGTAAGGCCATATTTCACCGCTCGTTCACCTTCCGTTAACTGATACTCAACCCTTCCAGAGCGAATACCTAGCAATATCCGCGCGTGACCATGATTGGCAGCCAGCCAGAGCGAACCATCCCAAGTCCCCGGGAGATCACGACTCAACCCCGTCGCTCCGATCAGGTCTTTCGATTAATTGTCTTTCTGGGTGGTCTTTCTTCCCTCATTATTCTTGCAGCAATCGCAATTTTCTTAGGAATACGTGGATTCGAAATCATCACGCGCGAGGGTTTGAGTTTTATTACGGGTTATGAGTGGTACTCATCAGTGAATGCAGATGGACAAGCAGGGGACCAGCCCTCCGTTTATGGAATTGGCGCGATGTTAATCGGAACAATCATCACCGCACTGATTGCAGTCTCAATTGGTGTTCCCATTGCTGTTGCAACTGCCTTGTTCCTTAACTTCTATGCACCGAATTTTATTCGAGGAGTTCTGGTTTCCGTTGTAGACCTCATGGCTGCGTTCCCCTCCATTCTCTTTGGACTCTGGGGTTTGAATGTCTTGATGCCTAGCGCCGAGTATTGGGCGAAGTTGTTACACAAATACTTTGGTTGGGTTCCGCTCTTTGATGTCTCGGCTCCAGTCTTTACGCGCTCGCCATTTGTTGCCGGCGTAGTTCTTGCAATCATGATTATTCCAATTGTTACTTCTGTTGCACGTGAAGTTTTCTCGCAAACTCCATTAGATCGAATTCAAGCTGCGTATGCACTTGGCGCAACAAAGTGGTCAATGATTCGCGCAGTAGTGCTTCCATTCGGCTCAAGCGGAGTTGTTGGTGGGGCGATGCTTGGTTTAGGTCGCGCCATGGGTGAAACAGTTGCTGTGTTCACAGTTCTCAACATTGTCTTCCAAGCTAACTTCCAGATTTTGCTCGGCGCTGGCGGAAACGTTGCCTCGATGATCATCCTAAAGTTTGGTGAAGCATCTGCAGAAGAAATCAAAGCACTTATGGCAGCGGGATTAATCCTCTTCTTGCTCACATTAGTCGTAAATATGATCGCCGATTTAATAGTCAATCGATCAGGACGTCAGGGGCGCTAATGACAACAGCAACTCCGACCAAGCCCTGGCGCTTAACGCCAAAAGCGATGCTCCCTAACTTTATCGCTGCACTTCTTGTCATCGTAGGTACATGGCTCTTCATTGAATTTACCGGCCTTGCTGGCAAACTGGGCGCTTTCTTAGCCGCATCTTTTCTTACGATAGTTCTACTCTCACTTGTTGCGGGAATCCAGCGTGGTGGTCAAGCGGCGAAGAATGCTGCAATTGGAACTACTGTTGCGATCGGGTCAATTGTTGCGCTATTCCCGGTCGTAAGCATTCTCGGAACCGTACTTGTTCGTGGCATCAAGGGAATCTATGTAGGTTTCTTCGCATCTGATATGGGGCTTGCTTCAGTGAATGATCCGCTCGATAAAGGTGGAATTCTTCACGCGATTATCGGAACACTTCTGCTAATCCTCTTTGCGATGCTGATCTCTGTGCCACTTGGAATCTTGACTGCACTTTATTTAACGGAAATCAAAGGCCCTGGTTCACGTTTGATTCGCTTCCTTGTCCAAGCGATGAGTGGAGTGCCATCGATTGTTGCAGGACTCTTTATCTACTCCGCATTTATCTCGGGCACTGGACGAGGCTTCAGTGGCTTTATGGGCTCACTTGCTCTCTCTATCTTGATGCTCCCAACTGTGGCACGAACTGCTGAAGAAGTACTTCTCCTTATTCCGTCAGATCTTCGCGAAGCTGGGCTTGCGTTAGGTGCAACTCAATGGCGCACTGTCGCGATGGTTGTTGTTCCTGCCGCAAAGAGTGGACTCATTACTGCCGTCATTCTTGGCGTTGCTCGCATCGCTGGAGAGACTGCTCCATTGTTGTTTACTACTGGTGGCGGCGACACAGTTAATGGCAATCCATTTGATGGCGTTATGGGTTCGATTCCATTTGCAATCTGGAAGGCGCTCATTGCTGGTTCTGAAGAATCAAATGCTCGTGCGTGGGCTTCAATTCTTGTTCTGCTAGTTATCGTTATGGCGCTCTTCTTCTCAGCGCGCCGTTTAGGAAAGAGGAAGGTCTGACCATGACAGATCACGTTCAACCTGCGTCGCTAGCCAGCGTTGCTAACGCTAAACAGATAAGGACGCCTGGCTCCTTTGCTATCGGCACCGGACTTGAAGCGCGCAACGTCCACGCATGGTTTGGAAAGAATCATGTACTTTCCGATATCTCACTGGACTTTGCATCAGGCACAGTAACCGCGCTGATTGGCCCATCAGGTTGCGGAAAGTCGACCTTCATCCGAACTCTCAATCGCATGCATGAATTCATTCCGACCGCCGCGATGGCGGGAGAAGTCTTATTGGATGGAAAAGATGTGTATGCCCCAGGAACAGATGTCACCAAGATCCGCCTGAAAATCGGCATGGTCTTCCAGAAACCAAATCCATTTCCATCGATGTCGATTGGCGAAAATGTTCTCGCAGGACTCAAGCTCGCTCAGCTCAAGCAAGAGAATAAAGATGACTTGCTCGAAGAGTGTTTGGTGCGTGCCGGTCTATGGAATGAAGTGAAGGACAGACTTGATGCCCACGGAGGTTCTCTATCAGGCGGACAACAGCAGCGCCTCTGCATTGCGCGCTCGTTAGCTGTGCGCCCACAAGTACTTCTCATGGATGAACCATGTTCAGCGCTCGATCCTGGATCAACGCTTCGCATCGAAGAGACCATTCGCGAGCTCTCAGAGACCATGACAATCGTCATCGTCACACACAACATGCAACAAGCGGCTCGAATCTCGGATTACACCGCGTTCTTCTTGGCTGATGGAGGTCCTGGCGTCATGGTCGAAGTTGGACCCACCAGCGAGATCTTCTCGAGACCAAAAGATAAGCGCACCGAGAATTACGTCACCGGCCGCTTCGGTTAGGCCGTAACCAAGAGTTCACTTAACGTTGCTCTGTCGTTTAGGCAAAAAAGAGCAGGTGTTTGATTGCGCTCCATAGGTTGAGGCCGAAAGTTACCTCTTACCTATAAAGGAGACCACCTTGGTCCGCAAGTTTTTACTCAAAGTCACTTTAATCGCAGCGCTCACTTCCCTCATCGCTGCACCTGCTTATGCAGTGAATCTGGTTGGTGGCGGCGCAACATTTGCTAACCCAATCCTTGATGCATGTAAAGCGGAATATGCTCGCGAAACTGGCGACAACTATGTTTACAACTCACTTGGTTCTGGTGCAGGTCGCTCTGGAATCGATAAGGGAGATTTTGATTTCGGTTGGTCAGATACACCACACCTAGGCGCATCTGCACCAAAGTCGATGATTCACCTGCCAGTCGTCGCAGCTCCTGTTGCGGTGATTTATAACGTTCCTGGTATCAAAGGGAACGCCTCGCAGATCACACTTTCGCCAACAACTATTGCCAAAATCTTCTCTCGCGAAATTACGCGTTGGAACGATCCAGCAATCAAGGCAGATAACAACCGAATCATTAAGACACCAGTCTTTGCGACACAGCGCGTGACTGTAAAAGTTGATGGCAAGTCAACTGTCCAACGAGTAACGAAGAAAGATAAGGACGGAAATCCAATCGTCTCTCGCTACACACAGAAGCGTGAATCTCTACAGTTCCCAAATACTGAAATTGTCGTTGTGTATCGCTCTGACTCATCAGGAACTTCCGGAATCTTCACAAACATGTTGAAGGCAGTTGCGGGTTCAGTCTGGACCAAGTCAGGCAATAATGACTTCACCGCTTCTTTCCCAGGAAATATCAATGACATCAAGAACCTCGGAAAGATTCAAGGAGCCAAGGGTTCAGAGCTCACAACCGCACTCGTTGCAAAGACTCCAGGAGCAATCACTTATGCAGAGAAGGACTATGCCAACAAGGCGAAGTTGCCTGTCGCAAAAGTTCTTAATAACGCCGATGTTGCAGTTCAACCAGGTGCCGCTGGAGTCTCAGCGTTCCTCGGATCTGCGAAGTTCAATGACAACGGAACTCTGGCCTTGGATTACACAACCAAGAATGCTGGCGCCTATCTCTTGGGCTCAACCTCCTACGCGCTAGTTCTCACGAACTATTCCGATAAAGCAAAGGGCGCTGCGGTCAAGAAGTTGATGACCTACATCCTTGATAACTGCGCGAAGAAGTTCCCTGAAACTGAATTCGCAGTCATCGACGGCGCTCTCTATGACTTCAATAAGAAGCTCATCGCGCGAATCGGCTAACTCCGAGTCGTACATGTAAAAAAGTAGAAGGATTTTTCCCGGGCCAACGAGGGGGCCCGGGAATTTTCTTTTTCAGGGTTTTTCAGTCTTATGTATCTGTAATTCTGGAGAGAGCGCGCCCGGCAGGAATCGAACCTGCGACAACCCGCTTAGAAGGCGGGTGCTCTATCCGACTGAGCTACGGGCGCTTGTGTGCCCTAAGTCTACCTATTGCGAATAATCTCTCGGCTAGACGATAAGGTTTCGCCTCGTGGCAGAGTTCATTTACACGATGAAGAAGGCGCGTAAAGCGCATGGCGACAAAGTAATCCTTGATGACGTCACCTTGATGTTCTTGCCGGGCGCCAAAATTGGCGTGGTTGGCCCCAACGGCGCAGGTAAATCAACTGTTCTACAGATCATGGCGGGACTTCAACAGCCTTCCAATGGCGAGGCTTATCTCTCACCTGGTTACACAGTTGGAATTTTGTTACAGGAACCGCCACTCAACGAAGAGAAAAATGTTCTGGAAAATGTCCAAGAAGGCGTTGCCGAAACAATGGCACTTCTCGCTCGCTTCAATCAGGTTTCAGAAGAGATGGGTAATCCTGATGCTGATTACGATAAGTTGCTTGCAGAGATGGGTTCATTGCAAGAGAAACTCGACCATCTCAATGCCTGGGATCTAGATTCACAATTAGAGCAGGCGATGGATGCACTCCGTTGCCCACCTGCAGATGCAGATGTGAAAGTACTCTCCGGAGGAGAACGTCGTCGCGTCGCACTCTGTAAGTTGCTCTTACAAAAACCAGATTTGTTACTACTTGATGAGCCCACTAACCACCTTGATGCCGAGTCAGTTTTATGGCTCGAGCAGTTCCTCTCGAAATATGAGGGAACAGTCGTTGCCATTACCCACGATCGCTATTTCTTGGACAACGTTGCTGAATGGATTCTCGAGCTAGATCGTGGCCGCGCTTATCCTTATGAAGGAAACTATTCGACTTATCTAGAAACAAAAGCAGCCCGACTTAAGGTTGAAGGTCAGAAAGACGCGAAGCGCGCTAAACGACTGGCAGAAGAACTTGATTGGGTTCGCCAGAACGCAAAGGGGCGACAGGCTAAATCGAAGGCGCGTCTTGCTCGCTATGAAGAGATGGCAGCCGAAGCCGAGAAAGCTCGGAAACTTGATTTTGAAGAGATTCAAATTCCTATGGGGCCACGACTTGGAAATATTGTGGTTGAAGTCGATCATCTCTCGAAAGGTTTCGGAGATCGACTCTTATTTGATGATCTCTCATTCTCTCTTCCACGAAATGGAATTGTCGGTGTAATTGGTCCTAATGGCGCAGGAAAGACAACTTTATTCAAGATGATTCTTGGTCTGGAGACTCCAGATTCAGGAAATATCAAAGTTGGCGAAACTGTGAAAGTTTCCTATGTTGATCAGTCTCGATCAGGAATTGATCCAAAGAAATCGCTCTGGGAAGTTGTCTCGGATGGACTTGATTTCATGAAAGTGGGAGCAGTTGAAATGCCGAGCCGAGCATATGTCTCTGCTTTTGGTTTCAAAGGACCGGATCAACAGAAGCCGGCTGGCGTTCTCTCTGGTGGAGAGCGCAATCGTTTGAATCTCGCATTAACTCTCAAGATGGGCGGCAACTTGTTGTTGCTTGATGAGCCCACAAACGATCTTGATGTTGAAACTCTTGGTTCGCTGGAAAACGCGCTACTTGATTTCCCAGGGTGCGCAGTCGTGATCTCGCACGATCGTTGGTTCTTAGATCGCGTCGCAACCCACATTTTGGCTTATGAGGGTGAATCACAGTGGTTCTGGTTTGAAGGAAACTTTGAATCGTATGAAAAGAACAAGATTGAGCGCCTAGGTCCAGAAGCTTCTAGACCTCATCGCGTTACATATAGAAAGCTCACTCGATGAAATATTTACATAAAGCCTTTATCCGCTGGGATGACCTAGATGCAATGGGCCATGTCAATAATGCGAAATATCTGACGATTGCTCAAGAGGCTAGATTTGATTGGTCTTTTGTTCAAAACGCTAAAGGAAATAATCGTCCGGGCTTTCTCGAGATGGTTGTCGCAAGAGCTGAAGTTGATTTCAAAACTGCAATTTTTCAAGGTGGCATCTATGTTGATGTAGAACTCTGGGTTGAATCGATCGGCAATTCGTCATTCACAATGATCTATGAAATCAAGGGCGAAAAGGAGCTGTATGCCCGCGTGAAGACAGTCCAGGTCGCTGTCGATGAAACCGTTGCTAAGTCCCGCCCACTCAATGATGAGGAACGCGGCTTCCTACAACAATATCTCGAGGAGAAGTAGTGAGTTCCAAACTTGCACCCCGTGGCGTGCGCCCTTGGTGGCGTGACGCAGTTACCTACCAGATTTATATCCGCTCGTTTGCAGATGCCAACGGCGATGGCATAGGTGATGTAGAAGGTATTCGCTCGAAGTTAGGTTATCTCCAAAAACTTGGCGTTGATGCAATTTGGATAACTCCCTGGTACCCATCACCACAGAACGATCACGGCTATGACGTCTCGGATTACATGAACATTGAACCAGATTACGGAACGTTGAAAGATGCAGAGCGACTCATTAAAGAAGCGCACGAACATGGCATCAAAGTCATCATTGATATCGTTCCGAACCATACTTCTGATCAACATGCGTGGTTTCAAGCTGCGCTCAAAGCAAAACCTGGTTCCGCTGAAAGAAATCGCTACATCTTCCGTGAAGGCAAAGGTCCTAACGGTGATCTGCCTCCAAATAATTGGCAAGCAGTTTTTGGTGGACCCGCATGGCATCGAGTCACAGAACCCGACGGCAAGTTGGGTCAGTGGTACCTGCACCTCTTTGCAGTCGAACAACCAGATCTCAATTGGGAGAACGAAGAAGTTCGTAACCACTTTGAAGATGTGTTGAAGTTCTGGCTTGATAGAGGAGTAGATGGATTCCGCATCGATGTCGCACATGGAATGTTCAAAGAAGAAGGATTACCTGACATTCGCGAGAGTTGGATATCGAAGATTCTTGGAAAGAACACTCTCACCCGGATGCTTGGCTCAGAGCACAAGCCATTCTGGGATCAAGAAGG
>JBEATV010000013.1:0-18423 GCA_041161815.1 Actinomycetota bacterium
ACCAGAATTCCTAGAGGTAAAGCGAGAAGAAGAGCAATCAACGCTCCGAGCGATGATGCGATGACTGTTGAGAGTGCAGCGCGCACCAGACTGGAGTAATCGATAGTTGTGGAATTAGAGAGAAAACGAATAACGAGGAGCGCAAGGGGTAAGAGCAAACTCAAAGTGACATATGAGAGAGCAATCAAAGTAGAAGTAGCTCGACTCTTTGAGCTCCTTAGCAATTGTTGGGCCGTGATAATGCGCGTTGAACTTTTCGTCAATTTCGAGCGCGAGCGAGTGCGACTCTCTATTCCGATGATTACAGCGGAGATTGAAACCAGGATGAGTGCAAGAACAGCAGCTGTACTTCTATCAAAAGAACCCCGATAGAGATTTGCGATTGAGCGGGTGAACGTATCAACGCCAAGTAAAGATACGGCTCCAAAGTCGCTAAGAACGTAGAGCGCTACGAGTAGCGAACCAGCGGCGATTGAGTTTCGAATCTGGGGGAGCGTTACTTGAAGGAAGGTTGCAGCAGTATTGAGTCCGAGCGTTTGAGCAACTTCATGCTGAGACCAATCAACTCGACGGAGAGCGGCGAGAGCGGCAAGGGTTACAAAAGGCGTAGTTGACAGCACGAGGACAAATACTGCAGCCCAGAAGCCCTGAAGACTGGGGTAGAGCGAGATCCAACTGAAAGTGAAAACATAACTAGGAATTGCGATAGGGAGAATTACTAGCGCTCTAAAGAGATTCGCAAAAGGCAGCTCAACGCTATGAAGAATCCACGCCATAGCAACCCCAACAAGAGTTGCCAGAAGAACAACCAAGACGGTCAAACTAAGAGTGGTGAGAAGAATCTCCAGTGTTTTTCTACGTAGAACAACGGTTGCAATAGTTTGTGAATCACTATCGAGCGCCCGTCGAATCAGATAAAGAATAGGAATTGCGACAAAACTCAGGGAAAGTAGGGTCCCGATAGAGAGCAGAAGGGGCGTACGTCGGCTAAGGCCCGCGTACGTTGCGTTGTCGGCGCGCCTGTGTGGGGAAGTAACGTGGCTAATTAGATCAAACCAACCTTAATCAATAACGCTTGGGTTCTGCGTAAGTCACTGAGCGATGCGAGGTCTACTGCTGGAGATGCAACATCGATCAGTGCAGGCAGTCCTTCTGGCCACAAAGTTGGAAGAGCCAAGGAATACTCATGAGTATCAGTTACAAACTTCTCTTGAATGTCATCTCGTAACAAGAATTCAATCAGAGATTGTGCAGATTCTTTCTTCTGAGAGGTGGCAAGAATTCCTGCTCCGGCTGCGTTGACGAGATTGCCAATGTCTCCAGCTTGGAAGAAATCAATCTTCACATTGATATCTCGACCAAGTTCTTCTGCGACTTCCCACAGGTAGTAGTGATTGACCAACCCGATATCAATCTGGCCTCCATCAATCGCTTCCATGATCTGACTATTTTTTTCATAAAGAACTGGTTCGTTATTCTTGATTGCGGCGAGCCACTTTTCAGCTGCGGCTTCTCCGCGTGATTGAATCAGCGCAGTGATAAAGGTTTGGAAAGAACCATTAGTAGGAGCAATTCCGATCCGACCACGCCAGGTTGCGTTTGTTAGGTCATCGATGGTTTGAGGAAGTGTTGTAACTCGATCAGGCGCGTAAGCAAAGACTCGAACGCGACCAGTGACTCCCACCCAGTCAGAAGACGGAGATTGATATTTAGATTCAACGCGGGAGAGAATCTGGTTTGGCAATTGAGCAAACATCTGTGCACTGCTTACTGCTCCGAGAGATCCAGCATCTTGAGTGAGAAAAAGGTCTGCAGGGGAGTTTTCGCCCTCTTCAAGAAGTTGAGCAGCAAGCGCTGCTGAATCGCCATATCGCACATCAAATTCGATGCCGGTCTCGGCGGTGAACTGCTCTAGAAATGGTGCGATGAATTCTTCACTTCGACCTGAGTAGATGGTGAGCTTCTTGCCGTCGGAGGATTCTTGGGAGCACGAGGTGAGGAGCGAACCGATGGCGAGCACGCTGATGATCATTGCGACATACATGCGGGCGGCTCGGCGGAAGGTCATAGAGAGACCATAGAACCTAGGGGGTAATTACGCAACATTTGTGTTGCGTAATTCGAATCACTCCGTGGAGGGTTGTTCGACTTCCGCCTGTTCCTCGGGAGGGGGTGGAAGGGGTTCATCTTCACAGAGTGCGCGAGCTAACGTTTCAGCACACCGCTCAATCTGCCACTCGCGTGCACCGTTGAGGCGGAGTTGAGTCTCCACCTTGGTGACTAGCTGTGACGAGAACTCATATCTCTTTTCTGAGCCTCCATCGAAACAGATTTTGCGAACCAATTCAGGAGTGAGCAGATTTTCGAGCGGTAGAAGAAGTTCTGCAGCAACTGTTGCCAGGTTTGCACGCGCATGGCTGACATGTGCGTAGGCCATAGGAAACTTCATCTTCCAAATCTTGACTGGCGGTAGCGCATCCGACTTGCTTCGTAGCGCGGGCCAATCTGGCTCCTTAAGGGTTGAGGCTCGTAAAAAAGTTTCAAGCCAGAGATCGATGTAGCTCTTCTGAACTTCATTTCGAATTCGCGACTTAGCTTCAGGTAACTTGAGAAATTCTGCCTTTGATTTAACGTTGGATTTTGCTAGAGCAACCAGTACAGCATCATTGAAGAGTCGGCCCGGGGCTAGATCAATTTCTGATGCAATGTCGTCACGGACTCTCCATAGTTCACGGATGATTGCCATCTGGTGGCGAGATTTCACTTCATGCATCCCAGAGGTTCGCCGCCATGGTTCTTTACGAGGCGCGCTTGGTTCTGCTTTAAGTATTGCCGCAAAATCTTCAGTTGCCCAGCGGATCTTTTTCTGAGACTCAAGTAATTCTGCAATCTTGTCGCGTAGATCCACAAGAACCGCTACATCAAGGGCTGCATAGTCAAGCCATTCCTGCGCAAGAGGTCTGATGGACCAATCAACAGCAGAGTGCTCTTTTGCAAGGGAAAGTTCGAGCAATGATTCACAGAGCGCGCCCAATCCGACTCGTTCGCAGCCAGCAATACGAGCGCCGAGTTCAGTATCAAAAAGAGTCTGTGGATCAATCCCAAACTCTCGTAAACATGGCAGATCTTGGGTGCTTGCATGAATGATCGTCTCGCAACTTTGAATTACCTGATTGAGTTCGGCGATGGCTGGGGATGATGCGACGGCGATGGGATCAATGAGATGCAGGCCTCCATCGCGACGGAATAGCTGAATGAGGTAGGCGCGAGAGCTATAACGAAAGCCCGACGCACGTTCGGCATCAACCGCTATCGGCCCATTACCGCGCTTTAAATCTGCACAACAATTACGCAGTTCGGCCTCTGTGGTGATTACCTCTGGGGTCCCTTGATCTGGAACAACAAGCGCTCGCATCGTTAGTGGTCGTCCGATCGGTTAAATCTCAAGTGAACCTGAATTCTGCACGGAGTTATCGTCTAGAAGTAGTTATCGTCTAGAAGGAAGTGTGCTTACTCCCTCAGGTAATGGGGCAAGGCCAGCAGCGCTTGCCATGAGTTCCAGCCAAGCGTTGACATGCTTGATGAGCTCTTCTGCATTTGTGGGTGTCCACGATGCCCGCAATTCAATTTCAGAGGATTCATCGTGAGTAGAAAGTTGTCCAAAGGAAGCGCTCATAACGCGCGTAACAGTTCCGCTGGGCGCCAGATAGTTCGCACCAGAATTTTGCAGAGCATCAATAAACCAGGACCATCCGACGTCAGGAAGAAGTGGATCGGACTCCATCTCGGTTTCAAGAGCAGAGCGGACAAATGTCACGCAACGGAAATTGCCCTCCCAGGTCTCTTGACCATCAGGATCATGAAGCAAAACAAATCGACCGGTAGCAATATCGTCATCTCCGTCGGATTGATCTGATTGCGACGTTGTCAGTGCAAGATCTGCTGATACGGCGTATGCAAAGGGAGCTAAACGTTGGGGGGCAGGAATTTCAGAGAGGGAAATTTCTGGACGAGTCCTGAGCGCTTTGATCTCTTCGATTAAAGCGTGGAAGAAATCTGTTTCGCTCTTCACTGTTCAAGGGTAGCCAGTATCCTTTCGCAATGGGTTCATTGCTGGCACTTCTCTCTAGTGTGTTATGGGGAACTGCAGATTATTTGGCAGGAAATCTCTCTAAGCGTTTTCAAGCTCTAGCCGTAACGGGCGTTTCGCAGGCTTTCGGGTTGGTTTTCGGAATCAGCGCGATCCTTCTCTTGAGCGATTTCATTTCTCCCAACCTCTCGATGAATGGATATTTGCTTCCCGGCATCATCGCTGGAATCGCAGGCTTTATTGGGCTCACGGCTTTTTACACCGGACTTGCGACGGGTCGCATGGGGGTTGTCTCACCGATTAGCTCCTTATCGGTTGTAATTCCTCTTGTCTTTGCGTTGAGCCAAGGTGAGCGCCCCACCACAACACAGACAATCGGAATCATGGTTGCGATAGCGGGCGCATTTCTAGCAAGCGGTCCAGAAGTGAAAAATGGTCTTCCAATCAAACCGCTGGTATATGCACTGGTAGCAGCGCTCGGATTTGGCACCGCTCTGACATTTATTGCGATCGGTTCTGAAACAGATTCATTGCACACCATGACCGCTATGCGCTGTGCATCTGTGACGATCTGCGTATTGATTGCGCTGCGATATCGAACCATCGGGGGATTTTCTAAGAAGGAATTTCCTTTACTGATTTTCATCGGAGTTGCCGATTTCCTTGCAAACTTCTTACTCGGAGTTGCAACCACCAAGGGATTGGTCTCTATCGCGATGGTCTTTGGTTCACTTTTCCCTGTAGTGACAATCTTGTTGGCTTACAAGTTCTTGCACGAGAGATTGCAACGAGTGCAGTACATCGGAATATTTGCTGCTCTCTCCGGAGTAGTCTTGATCGCAGCGTTCTAGTCCGCTACAAGAAGAGAGTTACAGCTTTGGTTTCCAGATCTGAAAAGCCACGGGGTTAGAATTTTCTTCATGGACCGACTCGTCGACTAAACGATATCCGTGTTTGAGAATTGTTTCATCGAAGAAATCTCCATCGCCTTGTAGTAAAACTCGCGTTACGTAGAGCGCGTCTATCTGCTGCTTCTCGATAAGCGGAGTCACGAACGTGGGACCGCCTTCAATCAATACTGGCTCGCCATGATCTGCCAGTGCTCGCCGGATAATCTGGTGTGGAGCTTCGTTAAATATCGAGAGTGAAGAAGAAATTGATTCTGGAAGTGAACGGCTGGCGACATACAGTGGAAGTGGCGGGGCTGTATAAGGCTCATTGCGGTAGGTATTTCCCCCAATGACGAGCGCGCGGGCTTGAGCACGCAATGCATGGAATCGCTTACGGTCGGATGAGGGGCTGAGGGCGGTAGAAGAGCCGCGCAGAGTTGTCGCCGAGTTGTGGGCAAGAAGCAGGTTTGCGATGGTTCGAACTGCGCTCATAGGAAGGACGGTATCGCGCCTGGATGTCAGTGGCCTTACCTATCGTGTCACCATGATCATTGATTGCGAAAGCTGCGTCATGCGAGATATCGCGTGTAAGGATTGTGTTGTCTCGGTTCTGATTACCGCACCGCCGGCGCGACACCAAGAGGGAGCATCTTCTGAAGCCTCCGAAATTAATGGTGAGGAGTCCCGAGTTATCGACCTTCTGGCCTCTCGAGGGATGATTCCACCCCTTCGCTACGCTCACAGCGGTCAAATAGCGGGCAATTCACAGGATTCAGAGGCCCTCTCAGGTTGAGCATTCTGTGACTTCGCAGTTAGCCTAAACCGATGACCAAGAGCAGAAGCGGCGCGAAGAGACGAGTTCATCTCGTCGCACCTTTGCTATCGCTAGCTCTATCTGTGACCCTCCTTCCTCTCAATCTTCCACTCGCTTCAGGAGCGCCGAACGCCGACCTACGCGCAGTTCGAGCCGAGGTCGAACGCTTACAGGAAGATGCCGCCGAAGCTGGCGAGAACGCCCAGGCCGCCAAAATTCAATTAGCTAAACTTAAAAAGCAGCTCGAGTCAGTCCAACAGCAAGCTGATGTCCAGAAGCAGAGCGTTGATTCAATTGAGAAATCTCTAGCAGCGATTGCTGTTGCGCGTTATAAATCGACAGGTTTGGGCGAAGGCCTAGAACTACTTTTCTCCTCGGATCCCTCTCTCTATCTCTCTGCGGCCGGTTCGCTCGAAAATGTGACGCGAAAGCAATCCATTGAGTTGCGCAAATACGCCACAGCAAAACAGAGACTCGACGCTACATCTCTTACTGTGGGAGATAAGTTGCGATTAGTCCAAGCAGCTGAGGCTCGCTACAGAGCACAGGCGGCGCAGGTCAAGAACAAACTTGATCAAGCAGAGAAGTTGCTATCGAAGCTCGAGAAGCAAGATCGAGAACGCTTGTTAAAGCTCCAGGCGATGGATCAAGAAGAGCGCCGTAAATACTCCCTCGAGCAAGCGAAGTTAGCGAATGCTGTATCGGGTCGCGCAGGAACTGCTTTGAAGTATGCGGTCAAGCAGATTGGCGATAATTACGTTTGGGGCGCAGCCGGGCCGATTCGCTGGGACTGCTCAGGTCTAACGATGCGGGCGTATCAGCAAGCCGGCGTTCGTCTCCCACATTCATCACGCGCACAATTTGGTTACGGTAGATCAATTTCACGGAGCAATCTTCAGGCCGGAGATCTCGTCTTCTTTGGTTCTCCTATTTCTCACGTGGGCATCTACATCGGTAAGAACAAGATGGTTCATGCCCCACGCCCGGGTGCTCGTGTACAGATTGCTGAATTCGGAAATTACTTCGGCAGAAAGAAATATGTAGGCGCTCGCCGCCTCTAGTGCGACGCTCCGACCGCACCTTCTACTGACAATGCCATCCACTCTTCTTGTTACAAATGACTTTGGTCCACGCGCCGGCGGTATCGAAACCTTTGTTATAGGCCTACTGGAAAGAATCCCTGCTGGGGAAGTTATCGTTTACACCTCTAAGCAAGCCGATTCTGCTGCATATGATGAGAGGTGGCTCAAGGATTTCAAGGTTAAAGTCATTCGAGATCGCTCCACAATTCTCCTTCCAACCCCGCGCGTAATACGCAATCTTCGCGAAGTAATTAGAAGTGAGGAATTAACCCGGGTCTGGTTTGGCGCAGCTGCGCCTCTTGCTCTGGCATCACGGTGGCTACGTAGCGCTGGAATTAAACATAGCGTCGCCCTGACGCATGGACATGAGGTGTGGTGGTCGAAGATTTGGCCATTTAGCTGGGCCATGCGTGAGATTGGAAAGAGCGTTGACAGAACTACGTACCTTGGTGAATTCACTCGATCGGCAATCTCACCGCGTTTCAAAAACCCGGAGAAACTTCTCAAGATTGCACCTGGGATTGATACTGATCACTTTGCGCCTCGCGATGCAACCGAACTTCGTAGGCGGTACGGATTAGAAGAGAAGGCTGTAATCATCAGCGTCGGCCGTCTGGTTCATCGAAAAGGACAAGACCGATTAGTCGAAGCGATGGCAGAGATTGTGAGAAAAGTTCCTCATGCAAAATTAGTATTTGTTGGCGAAGGACCGCATCGCAAAGAGCTTGATCGCCTGGTTGCTCAGCACCAACTTAAAGATCATGTGATCTTTATCGGACGGATCAATTATCAAGAGTTGCCCGAGTACATTTCTATGGGCGATGTATTTGCCATGCCATCTCGCTCAAGATTGATGGGCCTAGAAGTCGAAGGACTTGGAATCGTCTATCTCGAAGCAAGTGCGTGCGGCCTTCCGGTCATTGGTGGCGCATCTGGTGGAGCCCCTGATGCTGTTATTGATGGGGTTACAGGTTATGTTGTCGATGGAAATGATCTCTCCGCGATTGCGCATCGCACAGTCGAACTGCTTGATTCGCCAATAACTCGCGAGAAGATGGGTAGAGCGGGAAGAAGCTGGGTTATTGAGAACTGGCGTTGGGAAATCTGGTCTCAAGAATTCAACAAGGCTCTGGAAATTCGCCTTTAAGGCAGCAAGCCAGTTTTACGTGCAGCGTTGATGGCCTGCACCCGATTAGTGGCTCCGAGTTTGCGATACACCGCCGAGAGATGTGTCTTCACGGTGGACTCCGTAACAAAGAGTTGGGCCGCAATCTCCATGATGGTGTCACCGCTGGGTAATTTCTCCAACAACTCAAGTTCCCTTGGCGTCAATCCAATGCCCTTATTTTTGGCGATGATTGCTTCAGTCAATTTTCGGGCAGTGAATGAAAGTGGACGGACAGCGCTATCTTGAATTGCGCGTAAGACATCACTAATGGGAGCGGTCTTATCAATATGTGAACTTGCACCCGATTGCATTGAAGCAAGAACATGTTCTGGCATGTTCGACATGGTTAGGACAACGATGCCGATTGATTGGGAGAGAGACCGAGTCCACGCTATGACATCAAGCCCACTCCCATCTGGAAGATGGAGATCGACCACAATGACATCAGGGTTGTGTCGAGAGATCTGGGCGATTGCCTCTCTTTTTGATGCGGCTTCACCAACAAGTGAGATTGTCTGATCTCGAGATATCAATCGACGCAGACCTTCTCGCACTATTGCGTGATCATCAATAACCAGGACTCGAATACTCATGACGTGAGCAGCGATCTATCAAGAAGAATTGTGAAGTGAGTCCCATCTTTGCCGGAGTTGCAGGAATATTCCCTTGCTAGTCCTTTGAGTACTTCGTCGATGCCACGCAATCCAAAGCTATCTCT
Organism: Actinomycetota bacterium; assembly: GCA_041161815.1. Taxonomy (GTDB): domain Bacteria; phylum Actinomycetota; class Actinomycetes; order Nanopelagicales; family Nanopelagicaceae; genus MAG-120802. The sequence goes on from JBEATV010000013.1 coordinate 8,763, forward strand.
CTTGAAATCTATCTTTCCTACACCGTCGTCGCCGATAAAGATCTCCAGCTCATTTTCTCTTATCTGATATCTCAAGTAGAAGCGCTTTGCAGTTGAATGTTTAGCAGCATTGCGCGCAATCTCTAGTATCACTTCATTCAGAGAGTGTTCGGCATGGGGGTGTAGCGCGGGGTAGGTGAGGTTGAGATCCAAATCCTTGCCAGATAAGAGCTCAGAGAGGGCGTTTTCAAGCTCATTTCGCCCGATGATTCTCAAGCGATAAATCACATCTCTAAACTCTCGGGCGACGCGCATGACTTCCATACGTATAGAGCGAAGTTCGTTTCGATGATTTTGCGCGAGTTCTTGCTCCGCAATTACTGCATCGAGTTGGTAGCCAATAGCAGCAAGGTCCTGCGCGAGCGTCTCATGGAGACGGCGCGCAAGACCCAGGCGTTCTAGTTCTTCTTTATCTTCTTGCTTATGCAAAGAGTTCGGCGATCTCGGCCGCGAACTCTTTATGTACAACATGTCGCTTGACTGACAACTTCGCAGTCAAGTGGCCGCCAGCGATGGTGAAATCAACTGGCAAGATGGTGAATTTACGGATCGATTCTGCTCGGCTGACGGCCTTGTTTGCCTCATCAACTGCGGTTTGAATCACGGCAATCAAGTCAGGATCTTTGGTGAGCTCCGCGAGAGTTGCACCATCCTTCTTATTAGCTGTAATCCAACCCTTGATTGCTTCAGGATCGATTGTGACCAGAGCTGCAATGTATGGCTGATTGTCACCAACGACGATGCATTGGCTAACAAGTGGATGTGCGCGTAGGCGATCTTCGAGAACCGCAGGAGCGACATTCTTACCGCCAGACGTAACGATGAGCTCTTTCTTGCGACCAACGATGTAGAGGTAGCCCTCTTCATCGAGTCGTCCCAAGTCTCCGGAACGGAAGTAGCCATCATCGGTAAAGACTTCTTTGTTTGCTGCATCGTTCTGCCAGTAACCACGCATGACGATTGGTCCCTTGATGAGAACTTCGCCATCATCGGCAATTTTGATTGTTGTGCCTGGGATTGGTTTTCCAACTGATCCAACTTTATGTGCAGTTGTGAGATTGAGTGTTGCGCCCGCAGTTGTTTCTGTTAGTCCGTAACCCTCGAGAACTCTTACGCCAGCGCCACGATAGAAGTGGCCGAGGCGTTCACCCAGTGGTGCACCTCCAGAAATAGCAGCTTCTACTCGTCCGCCAAGCCCATGGCGAATCTTGGAGTACACCAATTTGTCGAATAGGCCATGCTTCAATTTGAGGGCAAGAGGAACACTTCCCGCATCAAGGGCTTTGCTGTACTCGATTGCTACATTGGCAGCGGCGCGGAAAATCGAACCTTTTCCTGCAGCATCAGCTTTTGCTTCTGCGCCGTTGTAGACCTTTTCGAAGATACGAGGAACTGCAAGAACGAATGTTGGTTTGAAAGAAGCTAGATCAGTTGCAAGTCGACCGATTACATCACTGCAGTGTGCAAGATGTAGACCAGAACGAATCGCGCCAATCTGCACCATACGTCCGAAAACGTGTGCCACAGGGAGGAAGAGCAAGGTTGATCCTCCTGGCTTCATAAAGAGATCAGCGGCGCCCATTGCGACGTTGCCACATTCAGATAAGAAGTTACCGTGTGTGAGTTGAACGCCTTTTGGTTTTCCGGTTGTGCCAGATGTGTAAATCAACGTTGCCAAAGTATCTGGGTTCAACGCATTACGGCGATTGTCGATTTCTTGATCAGAGATGTCGCGTCCAAGATATGCTAATTGCGCCAGAATGTTTTCTGTCATGACCCAACAGTTTTTGACCTTCTTAGGAAGAATTGGCGTTACGACATCACGAAGTTGTGGCGTCTCAACAACAATTGCCACAGAACTTGAGTCAGAGAGAATCCAGTCAACCTGTTCTGGAGAAGATGTTTCATAAATTGGGACTGTAATGCCGCCTGCGAACCAGATTGCGAAGTCCAGGATCGTCCACTCGTAACGAGTGCGAGCCATGATTGCAACACGATCGCCAATCTCAATGCCAGAAGCAATGAGACCTTTAGCTGTTGCACGAATCTCTGCTTCGAGTTCGCGAGCAGTTACGGGTTGCCATCCATCGCCAAGAGGGCGCGAGGCCATGATGCGCTCCGGTTCAAACCAGGCGCGTTCTGCGATGAGGTTGGTGAGGTTTCCTGCGGTGGCTGCGGGCTCGAGGGCCGGCACGAAGTATTCAGTCATGGCGGAAAATTAGCGGTTACTGGTGGGTAACGGGAAGAGGTAACCTCCACCCATGGCCGATATGTCTTCAAGTTCCACCACTATTGACGCGCCCGTCGATGATGTCCGCGCAGTCCTCTTTGATGTCCAGGCGTACCCAACCTGGTCATCGTCATTCAAATCTGTAGAAATTCTTGAGAAAGATGCCTCGGGTCGTCCCACGAAACTCACCATCAAAGTCGAGGCTGGCGTTCTCAAAGACCGCGCGACTCTGACCTTTGACTGGAGCAAGGCGCCCGATCAACTCTCTTTCTCTCTCGATGAAGCAGATCTCATGACAGAGATGCAAGGACACTTTGAGACCAAAGACAATGGCGATGACACCACCACGGTTACTTACTCACTTGGTACTGCGCTTTCAATGCCCGTGCCTGACATGATGCGTCGCAAAGTAGAGATGACAACAATCGAACAGACCATCACTCAACTAAAGCAGAAGCTCGAAGGTTAAATGAGTCTGGCCCTTGGTATCGATGTTGGTGGTACCAAAGTTCTCGGTGGCGTGGTCGACGAATCAGGATCAATCGTCAAAACTGCGCGACGTGACACGCCGCGTGAAGGTGGCCGGGCGCTAACGCAGACAATTGCTGACGTCGCGCTCGAGTTAATGAATGAGTTCTCAATTAATTCAGTCGGAGTCTCTGCTGCAGGTTTTATCTCCTCTGATCGCAAGACGATGTTAGCTACCCCCAATATTGCAGGTTGGAATGGCGTCAAACTCACAGATCAATTAGAAGAGCTCATCGGTCGCAAAGTTGTATTAGAAAACGATGCCAACTGCGCAGCTTGGGGCGAAAAGAAATTTGGTGCAGGAAAAGAATTCTCGTCAGTCATCATGTTAACTGTTGGAACTGGCCTTGGTGGGGGACTCGTCGTTGAGAACAATCTCTATCGTGGAGCTTTTGGAATTGGCGCAGAGTTTGGACATATGCGCGCGGTACCTGAAGGGCACCTCTGTGGGTGTGGAATCCGCGGCTGTTTCGAACAATACGCATCAGGCAATGCGCTTTTGAGACACGCACGTGAGGCTATTGCAGCATCACCGGATCTTGCTAAAAATCTACTGGCCCGTGGAGATGGAACGATCGAAGGTCTCTCCGGTAAGAACATCACATCTGCGGCACGCGATGGTGACACTGTTGCAATCGCTGCCTTCAATACAACAGGGCAGTGGTTAGGTGCGCTCTGCGCTTCACTCGTTGCAGCGCTGGACCCAGAAGCGTTTGTGATTGGTGGAGGTGTGATTGATGCGGGAGAAATTCTCTTGGCGCCAACTCGTGAATCCATGAACCGACTGATTCCTTTTACTGGAAAGCGACCAGCTCCGGTGATTGTTCCTGCAACTCTGGGCAATGATGCAGGTCTAGTTGGTGTAGCAGACTTAGCTCGAATCTAAGTTTTATTCAAAAGGGTACGTTAAACCAATCTGACTTCTGATTTCATCCATGGTCTCCATAATCGATTGAGTATCGCTCAGAGTCATGAGATCAGATTCTTTCTTCTCTGAAGCAACCAGGTTGGCGAATTCGATAGCTTGCTCGCGAAGTCCATGACCTTGGTAGTTGCGTTCAAATTCCACGGTTGTGCCATCAACACGCTGTAGTCGCATTGAAGTAGGAGTATAGAAACTTCCGTGTACGAAGAGTGTGGCTCGAGTTCCCACGATTGTTGCAGTACAGGCAGTTCTTACTTTCAATGTCGTTGTGAGATTTGCATGAGCTGAGTTTTCGTACTGGAAGATCATCGATGTTTGGGCATCAACGCCACTTTCAGTGAAGTCTGCACGTGCGGTGATGGCTTGAGGTTTACCAAGTACGAGATATGAGAATGAGATGGGATAGATTCCGAGATCAAGTAGTGCACCACCTGCCAACTCAGGTGCATGAAGGCGATGATACTTCGGTGCGGGTAAGGGTTGGCCGTGGTCTGCACTGATTGAGATGATCTCGCCGAACTCTCCGGCGTTAATGAGCGATGTGATCTGTCGATAGTGCGGTAGGAAACGACTCCACATCGCTTCAACGAGAAGAAGATTGTTCGTGCGCGCTGCAGCAATCATGGCTGCTGATTCGCGGGCATTGACCGCAAAAGGTTTTTCGCAGAGAACTGGTTTTCCGTGATTCAGGGCCAGAATGGTGTTGGGTGCATGCATGGGATGTGGCGTTGCAACATACACAGCATCTAAATCTTCATTGACTAATTCTTCGTAGCTTCCTAAAGGCTTGATTCCGTATTCATTGGCAAAGGTTCTGGCTTTATCAATCGTTCGTGAGCCAACTGCTACTACTTCATGTCCATCCGCCAGAGCGAGATCGAGCACGAATCTTCTGGCAATTCCACCTGTACCGATGATTCCCCAGCGAAACTTTGTACTCATAACGCGACTCCATCGTCATCAATATCATTCTCAGGTTTCATCTGCCAGAAAAACGCAGCGACTCCCGCAGCAAGTGCGATTGCACCCGGCCAAGGCCCCAGTCCAAGAGGATCAAAATCGAAAATCTGTACTGAGGCTGCATAAAGCGGTCCGCCAATCACACCTACGAGCGCCGCGCGTTGAGTCTGCGAAAGTTTAGGAAGAGGTTTGTTATCGCCCTCGTACCTCTCGACATCTTCAATTTCGTCCATCTCATCTAGAAGTGATGTGGGTGAGGATTCATCGAGTGAGAGGCCAGAAACAATCGCATCAAATTCCGCGTCGATGAGATCTCTTTCATCTCGGTTTACTGCGCCCGAAAGAACATCCTTCATAAATGAAAGGCTCTCTTCAACGAGCAAGTCCAAGTCGTAGTCAAGTGCGACATTGTGAAAAGAACGTTCAAAGATGACTTCGCGGATGTCTATCGATGAGACATTGTCAATCACAAGCTCTGAATTCTTTGGATCAACCACATGATCGTTTATGGAGTAGCCCACCATGAGAGGCACGTCCACAAGATAGAGATCGCGTTGGACTAACTTCCATAGTTTTTGTAGGGAATGTAGAGCTCGAAGTGGAGTTCTGCCATAGCTGTGGCGTGGTGGGTTTGGAGCTGCGACATCAGTACCCCGTCCACCTAAAGAGGGAACGATGTATTTAAGAATAGGAACCAATTTGAGTGAGGCTCGAGGATCATGGACTGCTGGATTCACAAGCATCAAACCTTCGATTTCGTTACCTCGAATCGATGCAAGTCGTAGCGAAAGCGCGCGCCACCCATCGAGAACCCGGCAACAAAAACGCGCTGATACTGTGTTTTCAATTCGGCAAATGATTTTTCAACTTCGGAGTACCAGTCCTGCCACGTTGTGCGATTCATTTCTTCCCATGTTCGTGCATGACCTGGAAGTCTGGGAACGCGAACCGTAAAGCCTTCGGCGTGGAGCGCTTGCGCCCATGGGCGAACCGATGCTGGAGAGCCGGTGAATCCGTGGACCATCAAGATTGCGATCGCGCCACCTTCGAGATGGAATTCTTCTCCGTTGGGAATCACGCTCACGACACGCATATTGTCACAAGGTTGGCAAAAGGCTCTAAATTAGGGCCATGGCATTGCGTCGAAAGAAGTCAGTCCCGTCATCGATTCAGTCGATGGTCCAGGGGGACAAGTTGGCCTACGGATTGCTCAAGTCTTTTCTCCTGCCAATTCTGACGCTCCTCTTTCGACCAAAGGTGCGAGGGCTTCGAAACGTTCCATCTTCTGGACCAGTAATCATCGCCTCTAACCACCTTTCATTTAGCGATTCGATTTTCATGCCGCTTGTGGTGCCACGGAAAGTTACCTTCTTGGCAAAGAGCGAATATTTCACATCTCCTGGCATCAAAGGTCTTGCAAAGAAATTGACCTTTATCGCATTAGGCCAAGTCGCTGTTGATCGAGCAGGTGGGTCACGCAGCGAAGCCGCGCTCCTTACCGGCCTCTCCGTTCTTGCCGAAGGTGGATGTCTAGGAATTTATCCTGAAGGAACTAGGTCGCCCGATGGTCGTCTTTACCGTGGGCGTACAGGGGTTGCGCGTTTAGCAATGGAGAGTGGCGCGCCAATCGTGCCTGTTGCGATGTTTAATACAGCAGATATTCAACCTACAGGAAAAGTGATACCGAAAATCATGCGGGTAAAGATGGTCTTTGGTGAGCCAATGTATTTTCCAACACCAGAGAAATCAAATGATCCAGAGGAGTTACGGAAAGCAACTGATGCGCTGATGAAGAAGTTGCAGGAGATGTCGGGTCAAGAATATGTTGATATTTATGCCTCGCAAGCTAAAGAGGCAATAGAAGAAGAGAGACGTAGAAAGAGAAGTGAAGAGGAGTAATTACTCCGCGCCAAAGATTTCGCGTCTATCAGCGATGAATTTGCAGGTCTCACATCCACTGTCACGCGTGGGGGTCGGCCCGGAGATAACCTCAATGAAATCTTGTAGTCGTTCATGTAAACCAGCTGGGTTACGTGTAATGGGAAACCACGAACTGTTGAGGTTTAGGGCAAACCCGGCATGAGGATCACCAGTCGGTTTCTTGGGAGACCAGACAAGAAGGCCAATAACAGAGACTTCTCTTGCGGGGCCTGATACGGGATTCTCTAGGGCATATGCATACGCTTCTAATTGAGGCGAATAAAAATCGCTCTTGTCATTGTCTTTGCCTTGGAATTTGCAATCGATAATGCCATACGTTCCATCAGCAAACTCCATGAGCAAGTCATACTTTCCGCGGATTGCATAGGGAGATGGCTTGCCGTTGTAGGGGATAGGTATTGATTTAACCCACCCACCGCGATCGAGAACTCGACCTTCTTTTATGTTGGGATGAAGTTGTGAGGAGATTGCGCCGTTGAAGTGGTTTTCTTGCATCGCAGAGAGTTCGCCGACGAGCGGCATAAACGATGGCGCCTTAACGCCATGGTTGTAATTGAGCCAGAGACATCGATGGCAACCATTCCAGGAGAAGGTGAGATCGCTAGGGCTGATGAATTCGCGGGCTTTACTCATGGCGTGATTCTGCCCTGACCTACTGACAAAAGAGGGCTTAGAGCGCGGAAGTTAAGGTGAAAATTCCCAGCGTGATCATGACGCAGCCACCAATGCGGCGCATCAAGACCAAGCGACTAGGGGAAGTGGCCATCCATTCACGGACCGTTCCGGCAATCACGCCCCACATGCCGTCAGAGAAGAAAGCTAGAACAGCAAAGGTCGCCCCCATGAGAACGAGTTGTGATGTCACATTTGAGGAACCGCGATCGATGAACTGCGGCAAAATTGCGGCAAAGAAGACCAGACCCTTGGGATTGAGTGCGCCAACCCAGAAACCATCACGCATCGACTTAGATGTACTGGGACGAATGTCGCCTTGATTGACCATATCTTCGGCATGAATCTTGGAGTGACGGAGCGCATCTATGCCTAAGTAAATGAGATAGAGACCGCCAAGTAATTGGACGCCGATAAATGCAGCTTCACTACGTTGCAGAATCGGTCCGAGGCCAAATGCGACCATGAGCGAAAGAGTGAATGCTCCCGTTACATTGCCTGCAACTGTGGCCACCGCGGTTGCGCGTCCCCACGCAATAGCGCGAGCGATAACAAAGAGAACGCTGGGTCCAGGAGCCAAGATGATGATCATCGCAGCCACCAGATACTCGGGGTATCGAGCGGGGAAATCGAGAGTCACGGAGATATTATCTATGAGTTGAATGTGAATTGATACTTAACTTCTCTCTGAAGACATATCTTGATAAAGCGAGAACGCCCGACCAGAGTGGCCGGGCGTCCTGCGTAGTACTACTGGTTAAGCGGCGCTAGTTCCGCGTGACTTGGAGATCGTATGGAATACGCGATAACCAATGACTGCGACGAGCGTTGCGTTGATGATTCCGTTGAATGTGAAATCACCGCTGGTCCATGAGATATCTGCGATACCGATGATGATTGCAGCAGCTGCAACAATCAAGTTAGTGGAATCTGCAAAATTCACCTTGGATTCAATCCAGATTTTTGCTCCGAGAATGCCGATCATTCCGAAGAGCGCTACCTGAACGCCACCGAGAACTCCACCAGGGATAGCGCTGAGGACTGCGCCAAACTTTGGAGATATCGAGAGTACGACTGCGCCAAGCGCAGCAATCCAATATGCAGCTGTTGAATAGACGCGGGTAGCTGCCATAACGCCAATGTTTTCAGCGTAAGTAGTAGTACCTGAACCGCCGCCAGCGCCTGCGATTGTGGTCGCAAGTCCGTCAGCGAAGAGCGCGTTACCCATCTGGTCATCAAGATCCTTACCAGTCATGGTTGAAACAGCTTTGACGTGTCCAACGTTCTCGGCAATCAAAACCAAGACAACTGGCAAGAATAGGATGATTGCGCTCATCTTGAACTCTGGCGTTGTGAATGTTGGGGCAGCAACCCACTTGGCAGCTGTGATTCCATCAGTGTTGACATCGCCCATGATGAATGCGACAAGGTATCCAACAAGAAGTCCAAGGAAGATTGAGATGCGGCCAATGAATCCACGTGAGAATGCTGCAAAGAAAGCAATCGCGAGCAGAGTGATCGTGCCAAGTACAGGTCCACTTGCCAAGCTGCCTTTTGCTGCGCCAGCAAGATTGAAACCAATAACCATAACGATGGTTCCTGTCACGACAGGTGGCAACATCCAGTTGATCCAACCAGTACCAACGGCGCGAGCAATCAAACCGACAAGTGCGAGAAGAACACCTGTTGCGACGACTCCACCAAGGGCAACGGCCATGCTGTCGCTCTTAACGGAAGCCGCGATTGGCGCGAGAAATGCGAAGGATGAACCGAGATAGCTCGGAACTTTGTTCTGTGTGATGATGAGGAAGAGCATCGTTCCAACACCGGAGAAGAAAAGTGTGGTCGTTGGTGGCAAGCCAGTAAGGATCGGCACGAGGAATGTTGCGCCGAACATAGCTGCGATGTGCTGTAGGCCAACTCCGATTGTGCGTGGCCAACTTAGTCGTTCATCTGTGGAAACGACCGCACCAGGCGCGATGCTGGTTCCGGTCCCGTGAAGCTTCCAAGAGAAGAGACTCATGTGAGAGGTCCTCATTTCTAGAGCGCCCTTAGATCTGTAGACGATAAGAGGGTGCGGGCAATCTCTAGAACAAGAGGGTAAGACCGTATGTGACCTACCCAGCGGTATGACGCGCCCGAAACTGAGAAATCGATAACGACACGAAGCCGAGATGTTGCGCGCCCGCGATATATCGAGTTAACTACCGACTCGATATATCGAAACGATATATACCGTGAGATGCGAGGTGAGCGTGAGATCTAGGTCTGAGTCCTTGGAATTTGCTCTCCTTGGGCTGCTCTCCCAGAACCCGCTTCATGGTTATGAGCTTCGCAAGCGTCTGACATCGATTTTTGGACCTTTC
>JBEATV010000047.1:0-6601 GCA_041161815.1 Actinomycetota bacterium
ATGCTGTGCCAATCAATTCACCCGAAGAGTCACGCTTTACATGAGAGCCAAGAACATCCCATAAACGTTCGTGTCTACCCTCGGTGATGAGATGCATATCCAATTCACCGAGAGTGGAGTGCGGGTTGAGATACCCAGCAGGTGGCGATTGGAAAGTGGAGCGTCTCTTAAAAAATCGGGAGAGTAGGCCGCTCATGGCCTAACTTTACTTACAACTTCACGCGAGCGATATGAGCGACCTTGCCATGTGGTCGCGCTGGATCAAGACGAACATAGGTCTGTTGCGACCAGGAATAGCTGGTGTTATCGAGCAGGTCAACGACCTCAAAAGCGTCTTGATTTAAGCCTAAAGCCCACATATCCCAGTGAATTGTGGTCTCTTGAGCATGGAATCCATCGAGATTCACGACGACCAGGATGAGATTGTCACCTTCGCGTTTTGAGTATGCAATCACGTGATCTGAATCAGTGCTGTGAAAGTGGAGGTTACGGAGCCTCTGTAAGGCGACGTTCTCGCGGCGAATCTTGTTTAGTCCCGTGATGAATGGAGCAAGCGTTAGATTTTTCTTTGTTGCGCCGTTCCAATCTCGAACTTTGATTTCATATTTCTCGCTATCGCGGTACTCCTCTTTACCTTCCGCGATGGGAATATGTTCGTATAGTTCATAACCGGCATACATGCCCCATGATGGCGACATAGTTGAGGCAATGACGGCGCGAAGCGCAAAGACTGCAGGATTTCCGCTCTGGAGATGGAAGGGCAAAATGTCTGGGGTATTGACCCAGAAATTGGGGCGGAAAAAAGCAGCGGTATCACGAGAAACTTCGCGACCATACTCCATCAACTCATGCTTATTCACGCGCCAAGTGAAATAGGTGTAAGACTGTTGGAATCCTGCTTTGCCGAGTGAATGCATCATGGCGGGTGTTGTGAATGCTTCAGATAAGAAAACTACCTCGGGATACTTTGCATTTACTTTTCGGATTAATTCCTGCCAGAAATGAACGGGCTTTGTGTGCGGATTATCTACTCGGAAAATTGCGATGCCTTTATCAATCCAGAAAGAAACGATGCGATAAATCTCAGCAAAGAGCCCGGCGTAATCGTTGTCAAAGTTAATAGGATAAATATCTTGATATTTCTTCGGTGGATTTTCTGCATAAGCAATGGATCCATCAGCCCGCTTTGTGAACCACTCTGGATTGGATTTGACCCATGGATGGTCAGGCGAACACTGCAGAGCAAGATCTAGCGCGACTTCGATTCTGTTCTTTCTTGCAACTTTGAGGAATTCTTCGAAATCTTTCATCGTGCCAAGCTCTGGGTTGATGGCATCATGTCCGCCATCTGCGTTTCCGATTCCCCACGGAACGCCTGGGTCGGTTGGAAGGGCTTGCAGCGAGTTGTTCTTGCCCTTGCGATGCGCATATCCGATGGGGTGAATTGGTGGGAGATAGAGGACATCAAAACCCATCTCGGCTACAGCCGGGATGCGTTTGGCCGCGCTCTGGAAGGTTCCACTAGTGACAGAACCATCTGGATTCTTTACTGCACCTTCGCTACGGGGAAAAAACTCGTACCAGCTACCTACGAGCGCGCGTTCGCGTTCGACGTAGATGGGAAACGTTTCGCTGCGGCTCATGAGTGGTTTTGCAAATTCACCAGGATTTTCGGCAATAGCTTCAACGTAGAAGTGCCAGACGCCCATAGAGTTTGGACGAATAGGAGCCTCATACCTTGCGCTCTTAGGCCAAATCTCTCGCATCGCCGTACGAGATACTTCCTTACCGTTCTGATCAATCAGAACTACAAATGCATCAAAAGTTTCATGTCCTTCACGAATTATTGTTGCACTAACAGGTATCGCTTCATTCACGACCGCTTTCGCACCGACATATTCACCACCGAAATGAGTTACGGGGGAGATGTCGAGTATCGGAAAGCGACCAATCATCCGGTGCCTTCAGTATTTCCAGGATCGGCAGCCGTCACGTTATCAAGATCGTATTTCTCGATTGCTTGCTTCACAACTTTTGGCGAAACTTTTCCTTCCTTCGCAAGTTGTGAGAGAACGCCGACGACGATTGATTCGCCATCAACTTTGAAGTGACGACGGAGCGCACCGCGTGTGTCAGATAGACCAAAGCCATCTGTGCCAAGTGAAGTGAATTCTTGTGGAACCCATGGTGCAATCTGATCTTGAACAGTGCGCATAAAATCACTGACAGCCAGAACGCTGCCGTCAAAGGCTTCGAGTTTCTCAGTGAGATAAGCCTTCTTTTTCGATGTTGGATTGAGGAGGTTGTGGCGATCGACTTCAAGGCCATTACGGCGAAGTTCATTCCACGAGGTAACGCTCCAGACATTTGCCTGAATATTCCAATCTTCAGCCAAGAGTTTCTGTGCCTTCAAAGCCCAATTCATTGCGACGCCGGATGCCAAGATATTTGCTCGGCGCTTCTTTCTTCCTGACTTTGCGCTCTTGGAATAGAGGTAAATACCCTTCAAAAGTCCATCTACATCAAGGTTTGCTGGCTCTTCAGGCTGAGCATATGGCTCGTTATAGACGGTGAGGTAATAGAAGATGTTCTCGCTATTTTCACCATACATACGGCGCAAACCATCTTTAACGATATGACCGAGCTCGAAGGCATAGGCAGGGTCATATGCAATAACGGCTGGGTTTGTTGATGCCAGTAATTGTGAGTGACCATCTTCGTGTTGGAGACCTTCGCCATTCAAAGTTGTGCGACCTGCGGTTGCGCCCATAACAAATCCGCGCGCCATCTGGTCGGCAGCGGCCCAAAACGCATCACCGGTTCTCTGGAATCCGAACATCGAATAGAAGATGTATACCGGAATCATGGGTTCGTCATGTGTGGAGTACGAAGTTCCGACCGCGGTAAATGAGGCCGTCGATCCCGCTTCGTTAATTCCTTCGTGAAGAATTACACCCGTTGTTGATTCCTTGTAGGAGAGCATGAGCTCGCGATCAACAGATGTGTATTGCTGGCCATGGGGAGAATAAATCTTCAATGTCGGGAAGAGTGAATCCATACCGAATGTTCGAGCCTCATCTGGGATGATCGGCACGATGCGGTGACCAAGCCCTTCCACCTTCGTCAGATCTTTGAGCAGTCGAACAAAGGCCATTGTTGTGGCAATCTCTTGATGGCCAGAGCCGCGACGAGCGACTTCAAAGTGTGAATCGTCAGGTTGGGGAAGTGGCTTCGAAACCGCGCGACGTCGTGGAACAGAGCCTCCAAGAGCGCTGCGGCGTTCCATCATGTATTGGTATTCAGGTGAATCTTTTCCAGGGTGGAAATATGGCGGCAACTTCTCGTCGAGCTTCTCATTTGGAATTTCAAGATAGAGGCGATCACGAAGTGCTTGAAGATCATCTAACTTCAACTTCTTCATCTGGTGAGTGGCGTTGCGACCTTCGAAGTGCGAACCAAGAGTCCAACCCTTAATTGTCTTTGCCAAAATAACAGTCGGACGGCCCTTGTGGTTCATGGCTGAGGCATAAGCGGCATAAAGCTTCTGATAATCATGGCCTCCACGCTTGAGGTTCCAGATATCGTCATCGCTCCAATTAGCCACCATTGCTGCGGTGCGTGGATCGCGGCCAAAGAAGTTATCGCGAACAAACTTGCCATTTTCAGTCTTATAAGTCTGGAAGTCTCCGTCAGGGGTCTTGTTCATCAAATCAACAAGCGCACCATCGTTATCTTGAGCAAAAAGTGGATCCCATTCACGGCCCCATACAACTTTGATGACATTCCATCCTGCGCCGGTGAAGAGAGCTTCAAGTTCTTGAATAATCTTGCCGTTTCCGCGAACAGGACCATCAAGACGCTGCAAGTTACAGTTGATGACATAAGTCAGGTTATCTAAATTCTCACGAGCAGCAAGAGTGAGTGCCGAGACGCTTTCTGGTTCATCCATTTCACCATCACCAAGGAATGCCCACACGTGTTGCTGTGAGGTGTCCTTGATTCCACGATTGTGAAGATAGCGATTGAATCGCGCCTGATAAACCGCATTGATTGGACCAAGCCCCATGGAAACAGTTGGAAACTCCCAGAACTCTGGCATCAATCGTGGATGCGGATAAGACGAGAGTCCTCCACCAGGATGTGAGAGCTCTTGTCTAAATCCATCGAGTTGATGTTCGCTTAAGCGACCTTCAAGAAAAGCGCGTGCATACATTCCGGGCGAAGCGTGACCTTGGAAGAAAATCTGATCTCCACCGCCAGGATGATCTTTGCCTTTGAAGAAGTGATTGAAACCCACTTCATAGAGCGCAGCAGATGATGCGAATGTTGAGATATGTCCGCCAACTCCGACGCCAGGTCTTTGTGCTCGGTGGACCATGATTGCGGCGTTCCATCGGATATATGCACGGATGCGACGCTCGAGGAATTCATCACCAGGGAACTTCGGCTCCGATTCTGGTGGAATCGTGTTCATGTAATCGGTCAGGCGGAGATTTGGAAGATCGACGTTGTTCTCGTGAGCATGCTTGAAGAGCGAGAGCATGAGGTAACGAGCACGAGATGGGCCAGCAAACTTGACCAGCGAATCCAGGGATTGATGCCATTCGGCGGTCTCTTCCGGGTTGGTATCGACGAGTTGGTCGACGTGGAGGTCCTGGGAGGAGTTAATCTCGTTCTGGCTTGGGCTCACGGGCCTATCTTTGCGTCTAAAGGCGAATAGTGTGAAATCGGCACGTGTGAAATCGGCCCAAGAATCCCATCAAGGAGTTGCGTAAAAAGCCAAGGGCGTGTGGACTTCTCCCATTCGTTTCACCAATTGAGAGTCAAAGGAGAAGGCATTGAGTACCCCGGTGGGGCCAGGGCAACTGGCAGCCCGTATGGGAATCCAAAGCGGCTTTCTCGTTCTTGAACGCGGCTTCGGTGACGATTCAGATGACGCGATGCGTAAAGAAATCGCCCAGGCAACAGGTAATGAACTTCTCGATGAGAACTCACAAGAAGTCGTTGATGCCGTCATGACATGGTGGCGCGAAGAAGATGGCGATCTGATTGATGAACTTGTTGATTGCTTGACCTATCTCTCTGAAAGCGGACCAATCTGGTTGCTGACTCCCAAAGTCGGCCGCGATGGTCACGTTGAACCAAGTGATATTCAGGATGCAGCTCAAACTGCAGGACTGAGCCTTACCTCCACAATTCCAGCATCGAAAGATTGGACCGCAACACGACTTGTTGCCCGAAAGAGCGGAAGAAAATAAATGACCATCACAGTCGGCCAAGAAGCTCCAGACTTCGAGCTTGCCAATCAATTTGGTGAGAAGGTCTCGCTTTCATCATTCCGCGGAAAGAAGAACGTAGTAGTCGTCTTCTTCCCATTCGCATTCACAGGTACTTGCACTGGTGAGCTTTGCGCACTTCGTGATGATCTCTCAGTCTTCCAAAACGATGACGTTCAACTTCTTGCGATCTCATGCGATGCGATGTTCACTCAGAAAGTCTTTGCCGAGAAAGAAGGATATGAATTTCCGCTGCTCTCTGATTTCTGGCCACATGGGGCTGTTGCGCAAAAGTATGGAGTCTTCAATGCAGAGCGCGGTCTAGCGCTACGCGGAACATTTGTGATCGATAAGAGCGGAATCGTGCGGTGGAGCGTCGTAAATAGCCCTGCTGAGGCGCGAAATCTTGCCGATTACAAGAGTGCGCTGGCCTCGTTATAGACTCCGTACGCAATTGAAGGGCGCTTAGCTCAGTGGTAGAGCGGCTCGTTTACACCGAGTAGGTCGGGGGTTCAAAACCCTCAGCGCCCACCAGATTCACTTACTTCGGACAATCCCATTCAACTTAGACGCTGAATCTTTTAATTTCCAGTGCAGATACAGAGTCGGATTTTCTTTCGAACACTTATGTCCAGAACTTATGATCCGATTTTCATTGAGCCTCGTGCTTCTTCAAACTTTGAATAGAAGTCATCTATGGTGATACCAACTGCCTTCTTAAAGCCTTCAACGAAACTTGATTCAGATTTGGTGAATCTCCAAATATTTAAGAATTTTTCAAAACCGATCGAAGCAATCAAATACTCAGATGCGGCCTGACCAATACCGTATGGATCAGATGTGAAATCATCATATTTCACGAGAGGCACAATAGTTTTGTATGCGGGATTGGTATTAACCTGTTGATTCCTCCCAGTTTGGTAACTATCAAATCCGAGACGGTCTGCAACATAGAATCCAAAATAGTTTGCACTTCCTTCCATCAACCATCGAGGAATATGCATTGGGTCATTGCCGCCAACATTTGGTCCAGCCAAAGCAAATTGGACTGTATGAAAGATCTCATGTGCCGGTGTGGAACGACGACCAAAATCCCAACGGTATTGGGAATTCGGGGCATAAATGTCGCTATAGATGAGAAGGACTAAATTTCTTTCAGCGCAATAGGCATCATTTACTCCCTGGCTACATGGGTAACTCGCTCTTGGATCTCCAATCCAGAGTTTTGCCGCCAATAGAGTGTCTTTAGACCAAGAGTGAGAAGTACCAAGAAATACTTTTACTCTCTCGCGCTGAATGTTAGTAAATAGGCCATTTGCATAATC
>JBEATV010000082.1:0-3922 GCA_041161815.1 Actinomycetota bacterium
TGATGGTTTTGAGGTCTGCAAACAACTCCGCGCTGATGGTCAAGATGTTGGCGTCTTATTCCTTACAGCTAAAGACACGACGGAAGACAAGATCAAGGGTCTGACTCTTGGTGGCGATGACTATGTAACCAAGCCGTTTAGCTTAGAGGAGCTCGTTGCTCGTCTTCGCGCGTTACTTCGTCGCACAGGAGTCACAGAGTCTTCCATCAATGAGGAGATCATTCGTTTTGCTGACCTTGAGTTGAATGAAGCAACACATGAAGTTCGCCGTGCTGGCAACTTGATTGATCTATCTCCTACTGAATTTATCTTGCTCCGCTATCTGATGATCAATGCGGATCGAGTGGTATCGAAGTCTCAGATTCTTGATCATGTCTGGCAGTATGACTTCCGTGGTGATGCGGGTATTGTTGAAACGTATATCTCCTACCTACGTAAGAAAATTGATCAGACTGAACCACCTTTAATCCACACCGTGCGTGGTGTTGGTTACCGACTCAGGTTGCCGGCTAAGAGTTAGGAATTCATGAATCAACCGTTTCGCAAATACAAACCGGCTCCTGGCCAGTGGAGTTTGCGAAACCGTTGTCATACTTGGCGCTCTAGGAATTGCTGCATCGGACTTTGCAGCACAAACCGCGTTTCGAACCTTCTTGATTGCCCAGGTCGATGCCCAACTAGAAAGCGTTGCTGGGGGCTCACTTTTAAGGCTTGATCGCGCTGGTATCTATAACGAAAAAGATGAACCCTCCTCAGAAAAACAGCCTTTATTCCAACCCTTCGAACCTTTACGAGAAGTCCCTTCAGATATCACCATCACACTGCTTGATGCCCAAGGAAATATCTTGGGGACCGTGGGGGATTCACAAAGTCCACAGAGGATTCAAACTCTGGTCGCTGGGCTTACCCCGACGGATGTACAAGAGTATAAAAACCGACCATTTACTTTGGATTCGCGTGGCAGAAGCTCTGACTATCGAGTTCTTGCTCGATTGCTTCCCTCAAGTGCGGGAAGTGTCATTACTGCCGTATCTCTTGGTGGTGTAGAGAAATCTATGAATCAACTCCGGTTTCTCTTCCTTGCTGTTGGTTTCTTAGTTCTTATCATTCTCGGATTTATCTCACGACGGATTATTGGGACTTCAGTCGAAGAGACCGCCGAAGCTTTTGCGCGTGGTGATTTTTCTGCACGTCTACCTGAAGCGCGAAGCGATACTGAAGTTGGACGCTTGACATCGGCATTGAACCAGATGTTGCAGCGCATTGAAGAGTCTTTTGCTGTCAAGGTTGCAAGTGAAGAGAAATTGCGTCGCTTTGTGGCGGATGCTTCCCATGATTCAAGGTGAAGAAAAAACTGCAGAGCTTGTGCGTCGCATCGAACAAGAATCGGTACGGATGTCATCGTTGGTTGAAGACTTGTTGTTGTTGGCGCGGCTAGATCAATCACGCGAGATGGCAATGGAGCCCGTTGATATCAGTACGTTGATAAAGGAAGCTGTGGCATCGGCGCGAGCAGCGGGGCCAAGCCATGAGATTTCTGTCGTACTTCCCGAAGAGGACCTATTCGTTCTAGGTGATTCGCTCCGTATTCATCAAGTAATAGCGAATTTATTGGCTAATGCGCGGATTCATACACCTGCGGGGACAAAGATTATTGTTACTGGAAAACAAGATGATTCGGGAACCTTTGTTTCTGTTGCTGACAATGGTCCAGGTCTATCAGATGAATCTCAGGCAAAGATCTTCGAGCGCTTCTATCGCGCTGATCCTTCACGTATGCGCAATGGAGTTGAGGGACTCGGATTGTCGATTGTTGATGCGGTGATGAATGCTCATGGTGGAAATGTGAGCGTCGCTTCAGAGCTAGGAAAAGGCGCGACCTTTACTCTCTTTTTCCCAATCCAAGATTTATAGTCGATAAATAATAGGATTCGCAGATGCGCAGCACGCCTGAAATTCTTGAAGCGCTCGAGAGTGAATCTATTGAGATTATCCGCGAGACGGCTGCTGCCTTCCGTAACCCGGTTTTTCTCTACTCAATCGGAAAAGATTCCTCCGTATTACTCCACCTGATTCGCAAAGCTTTCTATCCTGCGCCAGTTCCCTTCCCAATGTTGCATATTGATACAACATGGAAATTCCGCGAAATGATCTCTTTTCGTGATGAGATGGCCGAGAAGTACGGAATCAAGTTGATGGTCCACACTAACGCCGACGGTGTGCGTGACGGAATTACTCCTTTCACAACAAATGCATCTGAATACACACGGGTGATGAAGACCGTCGCGTTGCGACAAGCGCTGGATGCACAAGGTTTCGATGCTGCAATTGGCGGATCGCGCCGCGATGAAGAACGTAGCCGAGCAAAGGAAAGACTCTTCAGTGTTCGTGAATCTGGGCATCGATGGGATCCACGCCAACAACGTCCCGAGTTATGGCGGACATATAACCCACGTATTCGTCCAGATCAAACGATGCGAGTTTTTCCTATCTCCGATTGGACTGAACTAGATATCTGGCAGTACATACATCTCCACAATATCCAAGTAAATCCGCTTTATTTTGCCAAGGAACGTCCAATTGTGTGGCGCGGAGAGCAGATGATCATGGTGGATGACGAACGTTATCCATTACGAGATGGCGAGAAGCCAGAAATTCGAAAGATTCGCTTTAGAACTCTCGGTTGCTATCCACTCACTGCGGGCGTGGAATCGAACGCCATCACATTAGAAGAAGTTGTTGAAGAAGTCATGGCAGTGAAGTTAAGCGAGCGCGCCACTCGATTGATCGATGGCGATAAAGAGGATTCCATGGAGAAGAAGAAGAAGGAGGGCTATTTCTAATGCATGCCCGCCCAATTATTCGACTTCTTACTTGTGGAAGCGTTGATGATGGAAAGAGCACTTTGATTGGACGTCTTTTAGTCGAAACCGATTCTGTTCCTCATGACACGATCTCTTCGGCCCGACAAGTACGGCGTGCTGGATCGATAATCCCGGCTGGCGATATTGACTTCAGTTTGTTGACAGATGGTCTCGAAGCAGAGCGCGAACAAGGAATTACGATTGATGTCGCGTATCGCTCGATGTCTCTGCTTGATAATCGCCGTTTGATTATTGCTGATGCACCGGGCCACGAGCAATACACCAGAAATATGGCGGTTGCTGCATCGCGCGCGGATATTGCATTGGTCCTTGTAGATGCGACGCGTGGTATTCGACCACAGACTCTGCGTCACTTGACGATCTGTTCCTTGATGGGCGTTGAGAAGATTATGGTGGTTATTAATAAGTTAGATGCAATGGGCTTTGATAAGAAGGTCTATGACGCGCTGATAGAAGATCTTCGTCCCACAGTCGAGCGACTTGGAATTGAGGCGATTACTTACATTCCTGTCAGCGCCCTTGAAGGTGACAATGTTGTTTATAAGGGTGATCGAGTTTCCTGGTACTCCGGAGGCTCTTTATTGGATGAGATCCAGAACTGGCGTGAAAAGCCCAATACGTCAGGCCATTCACGAATGGGAGTCCAGCTAATCTCGCGAGCAGAGAACTTCCGTGGAATTTCGGGGACTATCTCTCAAGGAGAGTTTGCCGTTGGTGATGAAGTAATCGTGCTGCCCAGCCAGCGAAAAGCAAAAGTTGCCAGCCTGATTACCTTTGATGGCGAACTTAAGAAAGCTGAGACTGGTAAGGCTGTGACGATGGTTCTAGCCCCAGATATTGATGCCACCCGTGGTGATTTCATCGAGAAATCTGGGGATTTCACCGTCCCGACTGATCGATTTAGCGCACATATGGTCTGGTTGGGTGAAGAAGAGTTAATTCATTCGCGCTCGTATTACTTGGTCAATGGATCTTCGATGGTTCCCGCCACAATTACAACTATCCGTCATCGCCTTGATATTCATAATGGAGAACAT
>JBEATV010000014.1:0-31372 GCA_041161815.1 Actinomycetota bacterium
CATTCCACCTTCAGTTCCGCCCGCTCGGCCTGTTCGTCTGCGAATCTCACCATTGTTATCGCGTTCGATTTCATCATGCGCTTGACTGCCTCGTCGAGAAGCAGTCGTAAAGCCATCTCCGAGCTCTACGCCTTTGATTGCTTGTATGCCCATCAGGGCGCCTGCCAAACGTGAATCGATTCTACGATCCCAGTGAACGTGCGAACCAAGCCCGGGCGGCAATCCATAAACGAGTACTTCTACAACGCCGCCAAGAGTGTCGCCTTGAGAATGTGCATCGTTAATCTCCCCGATCATTCTTGTTGAGATTTCGGGAAATGCACATCGCACATCGTCACTATCAATTCGAAGTTGATCGTTTACTTTGGGCAGTTCATAATCAGGGTGGATCGCCACCGAGCCAATTGATACAACATGGCTCAGCACCTCAATTCCTCCAACTTGACGCAAGAATCTACGCGCAACGGCGCCGAGAGCGACCCGGGCTGCGGTCTCTCGCGCTGAGGCACGTTCAAGAATTGGCCGTGCATCATCAAAATCGTATTTTTGCATTCCCACGAGGTCGGCATGACCAGGTCTTGGTCGAGTTAACGGCGCATTCCGACCTAGCTTCTCAATCTCTTCACGTGGCACAGGATCGGCGGACATTACTTTCTCCCATTTGGGCCATTCAGAGTTAGCAATCTCTATAGCAATCGGTCCGCCCTGTGTTTCGCCATGGCGGACTCCCCCGATGATGCGAACCTTGTCCGCTTCAAAATTCTGTCTTGCTCCACGTCCAAAACCTAGTCGTCGGCGACGCAAGTCTTCATCGATATCAGCAGTCGTGACGTGAACAGATGCAGGCACACCTTCCAAAATTCCCACCAAGGCAGGACCATGAGACTCACCCGCAGTTAACCATCGCATCCGAGAATTATCGCAGATAAGACGCGAAAGGCGCTCTGCTAATAGAAATACCCAACCAGCCCTGCGCCCATGAACATGTGCGGTGCAAATGGAATCTCAGCTTTGAGGTTCTTTGCCCCGATTAAGGACCGTCCTGCGATCAGTAAAGAGGCCGTTATCCACGCATAAAGATTTGCAATGAGTACAGAGGACACATTCGCCGACCAGATTCCAACATATGCTCCAATGAGAGGCGAGAGCCTTACATCTCCAAAACCTAATCGATTACCCGAAAGCGCAAAAAGGACGATAAAGAACGATAGATTCACTAAGGCTGCTATGAGCACTGTCTCGCTGTACCAAGGAGCAAGTGAGAGTAGACCTGGATAAACATGCCACTTACGGATTCGATGACTACGAAGATCAGTAAATGAAATTATGATCGCGAAACATAGAAAGTGAATTTCTGGCACACGGACGAGCGTAAGCCCGCATTACTAATCGTGTGAGAGTTATTCACACTTGATCGACGAGCGTATAAAGATGATCTCGTAGCGCGTGAAACATGGATTGTCGGTCAAATTCAACCTGAGTCATCAACCTCAATTGGTCCAGCGCTTGCGCACAGAGTAAATCGAGCCCTGTTATGAGTTCACCCGATACCTCTCTCTGTTTCACCGATAATGGTGGTAGCCATGGCGAATAAAGCGCATCCAGAAGAATTGGAACGCCGGTGAAGTGATCTGCTATCGATAAGGCGGCTTCTGCTGGGACAGTGTTGATAACGAGGTCATAGGAATTGACTTCTGGAATATGGCTCCAGTCATGAAAGTCAATCTTCGCATCAACCATGCATGAACGTAGCAAATCATCTTTTGTGCCACTTCTGCGGAATACGGAAATTGATCGAACCTCGGAACGATCCAACTCCGACAATGAAGCTAAAGCGGCCCGCGCTGTTCCACCGCTGCCTAGTAGAGCAATGCTCTCAAACTTCCGATATTTGAGCAGAAAACTAAATCCAGTTACATCGGTAGAGGTGGCACTCCAACCACTGGGTTCACGGAAAATGGTGTTAGCAGATTGAATTCTTAACGAGCGGGAATCAACAGTAATGAACTCTGAGAAAGGTCTTGAGCACAGAACTTCCTTGAGAGGCATCGTAAGCGAGAAACCAATCCACGATGATTGAGGCGTGAGCTCTTTGCGCAACCAGGCTAATAAAGCGGTTTGATCTATCTCTATCGCCCCGTATTTACCGTCAAAGCCCAGGAGCCTATAAGCAAAATTATGAATTGCTGGAGAAAGAGAATGTGCAATCGGTGATCCGAGGACAGCCGCTTGGGAAATCATTCGAAGAGTCCATTTCGAAAATTCTTCTTGTACTCTGCTTTCCACTCTAAGAATTTCTCATACGAGGCTGTAAAGCGCGTCTCCCCCGGTTTCACCGTCACAAAATAGAGCCAGTCACCGGACACGGGCTTGAGAGTTGCTTCTATGGCCGCTCGTGTTGGGCTACCAATAGGCCCTGGCGGTAATCCACGGTTGATGAAAGTGTTGTATTTGCTAGCGACCCTAGTCTCTTTCAAAGATACCCTGATTTCTCCTCGACGATCAAGGGCGTAATGAACAGTTGAGTCAAACTGCAAAGGCATTCCAATCTTTAGACGGTTAAAGATAACTCGTGCGACATTTCCAAACACATCCGGCGTTCCCTCACTTTCAACGAGAGATGCGATGGTGAGCAATTCGTTGGCTGTAAACCCATCAACCGAGTTCCAATCAATACCTTTGGTTGCCCATTGGAACTTCTCGAGCATCTTGTCGAGTATCTCAGTCGCC
Source organism: Actinomycetota bacterium (assembly GCA_041161815.1). Taxonomy (GTDB): domain Bacteria; phylum Actinomycetota; class Actinomycetes; order Nanopelagicales; family Nanopelagicaceae; genus MAG-120802. Next base: position 2,731 of record JBEATV010000014.1, read on the forward strand.
TCAGTTTCTTTACTGAAAGAGTACATTGCTGGATAGAGCAAGCCTTCGATGTTCTCTGTCGTGAAGGGGGCAGGGACCCTGAGCGTCCTAAGGGCGTCCTTAAGGTCCTTCTCTGAAACTCCAAACCTGATAATTGATTCGCTAATTTCAGTTAGCCGAGCACCATCTCTAATAACGATGAGATTCGGAATCCGTGCAGAATCCAGTAACTGCTCCAGCGCAATTTTTGCTGGGATTTGTGTTTCCAATCTATGTTGTCCCGGAGCGATACGAGCCGAGCGAGAATCAGCAACTGCAACTCTGAAGAAAGCAAGCGATGATTTCACAACACCCAACTCTTCAAGCTTTTCTCCAATAGCCGATCCTGTTTCGCCATCCAAAACTTCAACAATCACCTCGGGCCCTGCCATGCCCTTCTCATAATCTGGCGCGGATTCAACGCCTCCTTGAAGGGCGCGAAGCGTAAGAGTGAAGAGGATAACCACTAAACCGGCAGCAACGATTCGCGCAAATGGGCTGCGATTCATAAGGTGGGATATTTGCGAGAACTTAGATTGCATTTCCGGCTAGCGCCCCCTGTGCTCGCTCAATGTCCAATGCAAACTCCAAAATAATCGCCGCAGCTAGCTGATCAACATTTGATTTGGAAACTTCCCTGCCGGATAAATGTGCATTAGAGGTGGCTAGTTTCGTACTGAGTCGTTCATCAATCATGCGGAACGTAACTTCCCTGCCTACGGCACTCTTTAATGTGACGGCGAAGTTTGTCGCTTTTACTGATGTTTCGCTCTCGGTTCCTGACAAATGCAGCGGCAGTCCTATATATACAACGTTTACGAAGTTATCGGTGATGATCTGTGCAAGCTCTTCTACCGCATTCTCGCTAGATAAAGTCGAGAGAGGTGAGGCAAGAATTCCCGAAACATCAGATATTGCCACCCCAATTCGCGAACTGCCGTAGTCGATGCCTAAGCGTCGACCTTGAGGTAACACGTCTCTCCTATTTGCAATCAACTAGTTCTTAACGAGCTCTTAATTGCAATGAACGCCTCACTAATTCTTGAGGAGTCTGTACCTCCACCTTGTGCGAAGTCATCCTTACCTCCGCCACCGCCGCCTAATACCGCTGATGCGATCTTAACCAGCGCACCGGCCTTTGCCCCGATTTTGCGTGCTGCATCATCAACGGCGACCACAATGATTACTTTTTCTTCTCCTGCGCTTGCTAGCGCCACAACACCGGAATTCAACTTGGCGCGAAGATCCAGCGCGATGACGCGCAGTTCGTCTCCACTGAGATTTCGCCCCATATCGTGAGCGATGACCGCATAGTCATTAATTTTTTCAGCCTGAGTGATAAGTGATGCCGATTGAGCAAGTACTTGAGCGGTACGGACCTGAGCAAGCTCCTTTTCGACGTCCTTGAGTTGGGCAATCATTGCGGAAATACGTTCTGGTAATTCCTCGACTCTTGCACCTTTAATGAGATCAGTTAAGGAATTGAGGAGGATGTGCTCTCGAGCCAAGAAGGAATATGCATCAACGCCAACCAGAGCCTCTACTCTACGTACGCCTGCACCAATAGAGGATTCGCCGAGAAGTTTCACTACTCCTAGCTGTCCTGAGCGCGCTACATGCGTACCGCCGCACAATTCGCGAGCCCAATCGCCAACACTGACAACGCGAACTCGATCGCCGTACTTTTCTCCGAATAGCGCCATCGCGCCGATTGATTTGGCCTCCGCTTGGCTCATTTCTTCGGCGGTAACTTCCAGATCTTCCAACAGTAGCGAGTTCACTCGGGCTTCAACTTCAGAGAGCGCAGATGGTGACACTGCCCCCGCTGATGGGAAATCAAATCTGAATCTACCTGGAGCGTTCTCAGAGCCTGCCTGTGTTGCAGTTTCGCCTAGAACCTCGCGAAATGCTTTGTGGACCATATGTGTCGCGGTGTGCGCCCGCGAGATACCGCGTCGACGTTCAACATCTACCGATGCATGAACTTCGGTTCCTGCACTCCACGAACCACGCAACACGCGGCCACGATGAACAAAAACTCCAGGAATCGGCGATTGAACATCATCAATTTCGATCACAGAACCATCGCCACTTTTAATCAAACCACCATCGGCCAGCTGACCACCACCCTCAGCATAAAAAGGGGTTCGATCCAGAACTATTTCCACCTCATCACCCTCGTTTGCGTGAGCAGAAACTTTTCCGTCAAGCAAGATTCCCAAGAGTCGGCTCTCGCTCTCTAGATGGGTGTACCCGATAAATTCAATCTTCTTACCCAATTCGGCAATTTTGCGATATTCCGAGACATCCGTATGACCGCTCTTCTTTGATTTTGCATCTGCCTTGGCGCGATCACGCTGTTCCTTCATGAGACGCTTGAAACCATCAGCATCGATCTTGAGACCTTGTTCGTTGGCCATTTCAAGGGTGAGGTCAAATGGGAAGCCGTAGGTATCGTGCAATTTAAAGACATCTTCTCCGGAAAGCTCATCCCCACCCGAGCTCTTAACCGAGCTACTTGCTTGATCAAAGATCTGTGTTCCACTCTTCAGGGTTTGAAGGAATGCATCTTCCTCGGCAATTGCGACCTTAAGAATTCTCTCTTGGTCCGCAACTAACTCTGGATACTGTGGGCCCATTGCTTCTATCGAAGCAACAATGAGTTCTCTCATGTTGTGATCAGGAGAGCCAAGTAACTTCATATTGCGAGTGGTTCTGCGCATCATGCGGCGAAGAACATAACCGCGACCCTCATTTCCTGGCGTAACTCCATCACCAATCAACATAGTTGCGGTTCTTGCGTGGTCGGCTATCACTCGCAAGGAAACATCTCGACCGTTCTCTTTGCCGTACACAGCGCCCGTAATCTCACTCGCCTTATTAAGAATGTGACGGGTGGTGTCGATTTCATAAATGTTCTCAACGCCCTGAAGTAGTGCAGCTGTTCTTTCAAGACCCATACCGGTGTCAATATTCTTCGCGGGAAGTTCTCCGATGATCGGGTAACCCTCTTTACCGGGGCCATCGCCGCGAATATTTTGCATGAAAACCAGATTCCAGATCTCAAGATAACGATCTTCGTCTGCAATCGGCCCACCCTCTTTTCCGTATGCAGGGCCACGGTCGTAGTAGATCTCAGAACATGGCCCACATGGACCCGGAACGCCCATTGACCAAAAATTGTCGGCCATGCCGCGACGTTGAATGCGATCTTTTGGAACGCCTACCTTTTTATGCCAAATGTCAGCAGCTTCGTCATCATCAAGATAAACAGTGACCCAAAGCTTCTCTTCCGGAAATCCATATCCACCATTTGAAATCGGTTTTGTGAGCAATTCCCACGCTAATTCGATGGCGCCCTCTTTGAAGTAATCACCAAAGGAAAAGTTTCCACACATTTGAAAGAACGATGCGTGTCTCGTCGTCTTTCCTACCTCGTCGATATCAAGAGTTCGCACACATTTTTGAACTGATGTTGCTCGCGAATATGGCGGCTTCATTTCCCCCAAAAAGAAGGGCTTGAAGGGCACCATTCCAGCATTAACCAAGAGTAGGTTCGGATCATCAGCTATAAGAGAAGCCGAAGGAACAACTGTGTGATCAAGGCGTAAAGAGTTCTCAGACTCAAAGAACTTCAGCCAACGTGATCTGATCTCCGCGGAGTTCACGAGAGTTTAGAACTCCTCGTCATCCACGTAGCGCTTAGCTTTGCTCTTCTTACTCGGCTTGCTCTTTTTCTTTTTTCGTAGTTGCGAAGCTGTGAGTACAGCTCCAGCCGCCTTCATCGCCATCTGGTTCTTATCGAGGAAGGATGATGTGTTGTCTGCGATCTTTGTACTGAACTCTTCCATAGTTCGCGTTACCTTATTAATACTCTGTAGTGGACCATTTACGAGCTCTACGGTGGTGGTTACCTCATGAAGAAGCGGCGCGGTCTCTTGCGAGATATCTTTCACAGCTGCGCCAACTTCATCGATAGCACGCCCAAAACGTACGACTGCGTAGGCAATGGCCAAGCTGATAATCAATAACGCGCTAGCAGCAATGATTGCTGCAATTCCACCTGCGGACATGTGCCTAGCCTACCGAATCAAGCATGAGACCAGCGTCGGAGAGCAATATCTGGCTTTTTGCGCTCTTTATGCGCCTACAAAAGAGGAGAAGGAACCAGATGCCATCATTCTTTGCCTTCAGTTTTAACCTCAGGTTTGAAATCTACGCCGGTTTCTTTCCGCTGGGCCTCAGTAATCGGAGTGGGAGCTCCAGTAAGTGGATCCCCGCCGCTGGCGGTCTTGGGAAATGCAATGACTTCTCGAATGGATTCCGCTCCCGCCAAGAGTGCGCAAAGGCGATCCAGACCCAGAGCGATTCCACCATGTGGCGGTGGCCCGTAATTAAATGCTTCGAGCAAGAAACCAAACTTACTTTCAGCCTCTTCTTTAGTGAGGCCGATAACATCAAAAACCGCTTGCTGAATGTCACGACGATGGATACGTATCGATCCTCCACCAATTTCACTGCCATTGAGAACAATGTCGTAGGCATAAGCCAGAGCTGCGCCAGGATCACTTTGAAATGATCTCTCAAACTCAGGTTTAGGGCCAGTGAATGGATGATGAACTGCAGTCCAACCACCGTCATCTGTTCTTTCAAACATCGGCGCATCAACAACCCAGAGGAACTTCCACGCACTCTTATCAATCAGATTGCAACGCTCGCCGATTTCAAGACGGACAGCACCGAGAAGATTGAGAGAGGACGTACGCTCTCCTGCTGCGAAGAAAATAGCATCGCCGTTGGCAGCGCCAACATGAGCTGCAATTCCAGCGCTCTCTTTCTCGGAGAGGTTTTTGGCGACCGGACCAGACAAGGCCCCATCATCACCAACAAGAATGTAGGCCAATCCTTTAGCGCCACGAGCCTTTGCCCAATCTTGCCACGCATCAAGTTCTCGTCGTGGAGAAGAGGCGCCACCAGGCATTACTACTGCTCCTACAAACTCCGCTTGGAACACTCTAAAAGTTGTTTCCTTGAAGAATTCTGTTGCATCTACTAATTCATTTCCGAATCGTAAATCAGGTTTATCCGAACCAAATCTGCGCAGCGCTTCGTGATAGGTCATGTGAGCAATGGGAAGCGGAACGTCGTAGCCAATAGTCTCTTTGAATACAGAGTGAACAATCTTCTCTGCAACCGCTATGACATCTGACTGATCCCCAAAAGACATCTCTATATCTAGCTGAGTAAATTCTGGCTGGCGATCTGCGCGGAAATCTTCATCACGGAAACAGCGCGCAATTTGATAGTACTTCTCCATTCCAGCAACCATGAGAAGTTGTTTGAAGAGCTGGGGCGATTGTGGGAGGGCGTACCACGAACCGGGTTGAAGTCTGACGGGCACAAGAAAGTCTCGTGCTCCTTCCGGAGTAGAACGTGTGAGGTAGGGAGTCTCAATTTCCAAGAACTCTTCTTTATCCATAACAGACCTAATAACGGATGTGACCTTGGAGCGAAGGCGCAGCGCTTTGCTCTGCGTTTCACGGCGGAGATCCAAATAGCGATACTTCAATCGAATCTCTTCGCTGACATTTACATTCTCACCGCTATCGACAGGGAATGGCAATGGTGCCGCCTCACTGAGAACTTCCAGGGTTTCGCAGATGATCTCGATCTCGCCCGTGGGTATCGTCAGGTTTTCATTGCCAGCAGGACGTTTTGCGACTTTGCCTTTCACAACTACGCACCATTCAGCGCGGAGCGCGCCGGCAACTTTTTCGTCAGAAATGACAACTTGAACATTTCCGGAAGAATCTCGAAGGTCTATAAATGCGACTCCGCCGTGGTCTCTACGACGCGCTACCCATCCTGCAAGCGTGACGGATTCACCGATATTGCCAGATCTCAACGATCCGGCTCCATGAGTACGGAGCACTGTTAAACCTTTCTACATAGGGCGTTTCAAGGGCGAACGCGAGACTTTTCAGCCAAGGTGTTCGCAAGAGCGCTAAGGGTAACGGAAATGACCTCTCCTGTGGCCATCTCCTTGAGCTCTACGGTTCCCGAAGCGAGTTCTGCATCGCCTAGAACAATCGAAAAGCGCGCTCCGGACTTATCTGCAGCTTTCATCGCGCCCTTCAAGGCTCGATCGCCGTAACTTTGCTCGATTACAAAACCGTCTTTACGCAGATCATGCGCCAAAGAGAATGCTTTCTCTCTCGCTTGTGCGCCCAGTGGCACAATGAATAAATCGGTATATCTCAAATCCGCCGGGATTACTCCTTCTGCTTCCATCGCCAAAATGACTCGATCGATTCCAAGTCCAAAGCCAATTCCTGAAAGTGCTTGCCCGCCGAGAATCTCCATCAGACCGTCATAGCGGCCGCCACCGCCAATTCCAGATTGCGCACCAAGACCCCCATGAACAAATTCGAATGTCGTGCCGGTGTAATAATCAAGGCCTCGAACCATTCTGGGATTTACCTCATAAGGAACGTGCGCTGAACGGAGCGCTTTCTGAACTATTTCAAAATTCTCTTTACTTTCATCATTTAAGTAGTCGAGCAATAGTGGAGCTTTACTCATAGCTCTCTGAATCTCTTCCCTCTTATCGTCAAATAATCTCAAAGGATTTTTCTGCGCTCTTAGTGCAGTTTCCTCGTCAAGATTGAGAGAGTCGATGTACTTAACCAACTCTACGCGGTGAGCGTTTCTAGAGTCGGCATCCCCAAGCGAGGTAACTTGCAATGCAAAATTCTTGAGACCAAGATTCTTGAAACCGTCGTAAGCGATAGCAATAACTTCGGCATCTAGATAGGGATCATTGACTCCAATTGCTTCAATTCCTACCTGATAAAACTGGCGATAACGGCCCGCTTGTGGTCGCTCGGCACGGAAGAAAGGACCTTTGTAGTAAAGCTTTACTGGCAGTTGTCCCCGATCCAAATTGTGTTCAATCACTGCTCGCATGACACCTGCGGTTCCTTCTGGTCGCAGGGTTATAGAACGTCCACCGCGATCTTCAAAGGTGTACATCTCTTTCGAGACAACATCGGTGGATTCACCTACTCCGCGCGTAAATAATTCGGTGTCTTCAAAAATTGGAAGTTCAATAGGTTCATATCCAGCAGCGAGCGCTGGCTTTATGAGCGTCTGCGCAACATGTTCAAAGAGATGAGAGCGCGGTGGGTAATATTCCGAGACGCCTTTTGGTGCTTGGAACTTTGCCGTCATTGCAATCTTCCTTCCATTGCTGCTCTCAAATAGGTATTGCTGCGTAATTCTTGTTTCATTACCGTCTCGTCACCATGTCCTGGCAATACACGTAGGTCTTCAGACAAGGTCGCAATTTTCTCACGGAGAGTTGATTCCATGTCGCGCATTGATCCTCTCGGCAGATCTGTTCTACCTATGGAGCCCTTGAAGAGCACATCACCGCTGACCAGCAGCTCATCATTCACCTGCGCTACCAACGAACCTGGAGTATGGCCTGGGGCATGAATCATTCGGAATTTCATCTCACCAAGTTTCATCTCCCCGTCTTCTTGAATGGACCAGGTTCGAGCAGGCTCAGCAAAATCCATTGCACCACCGGTGGAGTTCTTTAGTTCTTGTACCAGCGCTTTGCTCTGTTCCCCCATCGCTCGTTCGGGGAATTGAAGCAAATCGCGATCTGCTTCATGTACAAAACAATCAACCTCAACAAAGTCGTCTACCGCGGAGATCAGCGAAAATGTGTGATCGAGATGTCCATGCGTAATCAGGACTGCACCGATTGTGAGTTGATGTTGATCAAGTTTCTCTTGCAGTTGCCTATTGATGTTGGGTATATCAATCCCGGGATCAACAACTACGCAGGGATGGCCTCGACCGGGTGCGATGATCCAACAGTTGGTCTGGTAATACGGAGCGATCACGCGATCAACCAACAGGGCCATGGGGTGATTCTCCCAAGATTGCCCCCTTTTACCCTGAAGCAAGGGGCGATAAGAGGGGGTTTTTACAGAGGGCTGCGATGCGGGTACCTTGTAGCCCTTACCAACCGCTGAACCCATAACGCCATTGATCAACTCAAGGCGCGCAACGTTCGAGAAAGTTAGGCCATCATGGAATCCCTCGATAATCAACAAACCCTCCCAAATTCTGCTGCGGCAGCGCTCATTGGAGATCCCGCAAAGTTTGGTCGAGTAGATGAGAGTGGCACGGTCTATGTCCGAACCAGCGATGGCGAGAAAGTAGTCGGTTCTTATCCCGGCAAAACGGCCGAAGAAGCGTTGGCTTATTTCGTAAGAAAATTCGAGATTGTTGCCTCAGAAGTAGCGTTACTCGCGGCACGCATCATTAGCGGCGCAATGGTCCCCGAAGATGCGCACGATGCGGTCAAGAAACTTCGCAATCAAATCGAGCACCTCAATGGCGTTGGAAATCTAGAAGCCCTGCGCAGTTCATTAGAGCAGATTCCGCCACTGATCGATGAGCATCGTCCAGCATATGAAGCCAAGAAGGCTGCCGAAGCTGAACTCAAGGCGGCAAAGCGCGCCGCGTCAATCGCAGCAAAGGAAGCTCTCGTTACTGAAGCTGAGTCGTTAGTTGATTCCACTAGCTGGAAAGCAACAGGTGAACGCCTCAAAGTTCTTTTGGATGAGTGGAAGAAGGCGCCTCGCCTGGACAAGAAAACTGATAGCGATCTATGGAAGCGTTTTTCAAGTGCTCGAAACAAATTCGACAAACGTCGACGTACTCACTTTGCATCCTTGACTCAACAACAGAGTGAAGTCAAGAACACCAAGGAGCGTATTGTTACTGAGGCGGAATCCCTTGCGACTTCAACAGATTGGGTTGCTACCGCTCGTCGCTACAAGTCACTCATGGATGAGTGGAAAGCCACTGGTCGCGGCAAGAAGAACGATGACGCCAAGTTATGGACTCGTTTCAAAACCGCGCAAGACACCTTCTTCGCAGCTAAGAACGCCGACCTAGAAAAACGTGGCGAATCCATGGCCGCAAACCTTGAGAAGCGAGAAGCACTGGTTGCCGAAATTGAAGCAATTCTGCCCATCACCAACCTCGACGATGCGCGCCGCAAATTCCGCGATCTTCGCAACAAGCTCTCAAAGGTTGGAATGATCGATCGCAAGAAGAGAAGTTCCCTTGATAAGCGCGTTGACATCGTTGAAATGACTTTGAAAGAAGCCGAACAAGAACAATGGCGTAGAAGCGATCCTGGCGCTCGTGCTCGTGCCAACGATGTGGTTAATCAGTTGATGACCGCGGTTGCCGATTACGAAGCTAAAGCCTCAAAAGCTGAAGCTGCTGGGGATGCGAAGAAGGCTGCCGAACTCCGCGAAGCTGCCGCCGCGCGTCGTATGTGGTTAAGCGAGGCTCAAAAAGGTCTTGCAGACTTCACGACTGCTTAGTTATTTGTGACTCTGTAGACGTCGTACACGCCTTCGATTCGGCGGACCGCCGATAAGACTGCATCCAGATGTGATGCGTCTGCCATTTCAAAGGTGAACCGCGAAAAAGCTACTTGATCCTTCGTCGTATTCACAGCAGCGTGAAGGATATTTACTTGCTGATCGGATAGCGTGCGAGTGATATCTGAAAGCAAGCGAGCGCGATCAAGCGCCTCAATCTGAATATTCACTAGGAAGACCGACTTGGCTGTTAGATCCCACTTCACCTTTATTATGCGATCACCCTGATGGAATTTAAGGTCAGCAACATTGACGCAGTCACTTCGATGAATTGATACACCATTACCGCGAGTGATAAAGCCAGTAATGGCATCTCCCGGTACTGGTGTACAGCAACGCGCAAGTTTGACCAGAACATCTTCAACGCCTTCGACTTGAATACCGCTTGCAGTGCGGCGTGCTGATCGTGGCGCTCCTCCTGTAACTAAGTTCTCGAGCAAAGGAGTGTCATGGGTCTCTTCAAGGCCCAATGAATTCTCCAAGCGATCGATGACATGTGCAGCTGAGATATGGCCATCGCCAACAGCTGCGTACATCGCTTCGATATCCGGATAATTGAGATCATGAGCTAGTTGCAGCATGGTGTGCCCACCCAAGATTTTCTGTAACGGAAGGCCGGCTTTACGCATCTGGCGAGCAATGGATTCCTTACCCGCCTCAATAGCCTCCTCGCGTCGCTCCTTTGTGAACCAAGCCTTAATCTTTGAACGCGCCCGGGGAGACTTAACAAAGTTGAGCCAATCTCGGCTTGGAGCTGCGTTCTCACCTTTATTGGTAACAACTTCAACCACATCGCCATTTGCCAGAGGAGCTTCCAAGGAGACAAGTTTGCCGTTGACTTTAGCGCCAATACATCTGTTTCCCACTTCGGTATGTACGGTGTAAGCGAAATCGACCGGAGTCGAACCTGCTGGTAACGCGATAACACTCCCCTTCGGCGTAAAGACAAATACCTCAGGTGTACGTAGATCAAATCGCAGAGCTTCAAGAAACTCTGTTACATCGGAGGTTTCCTGCTGCCACTCATGCAATTGTTTGAGCCAGAGCATGTCAGGTGAGTCGGCCGATCTCGATGCTGAACCAAGTTTGTACTTCCAATGCGCAGCGATACCGTACTCAGCGCGACGATGCATGTCGTGGGTGCGGATCTGAATTTCAACCGCTTTCCCGGTCGGACCAATAACTGTTGTGTGTAAAGACTGATAGAGGTTGAACTTGGGCATTGCAATGTAATCCTTGAAACGCCCGGGCACTGGATTCCAGCGCGCATGGATGGAACCAAGGACGGCATAGCAATCACGTACATCATTGACCAAGATTCGAATTCCGACGAGATCATAAATGTCATTGAATTCGCGACCGCGAACCACCATCTTCTGATAGACGCTGTAGAGATGCTTTTGGCGGCCAGTAACTTGAGCGGCGATACCCTCTTTTGTTAAATCCTCTTCAACCACCGAAATAACATCGTTGGTGAGTTTCTCGCGTGATGGATTACGTTCTATAACTAATCTTTCAATTTCCTCAAACTTCTTCGGTTCAAGAAATTTGAATGACAGATCCTCGAGCTCCCATTTCACCGCATTCATTCCCAGTCTGTGGGCGAGCGGCGCGTATATATCTAGGGTTTCACGAGCTTTGCGAGCTGATGATTCAGGATCAACGTATTGCCAGGTGCGCGCATTGTGAAGGCGATCGGCAAGTTTGATGACTAGAACGCGAATATCCTTTGCCATCGCCACAACCATCTTGCGTACCGTCTCGGCTTCTGCGGTTGGGCCGTACGTTAACTTGTCGAGTTTTGTGACTCCTTCAACGAGAGAAGCAACTTCATCACCGAAATCCACCCGCAATTTCTCGGATGAATAATTGGTGTCTTCGACGGTATCGTGTAGGAGCGCAGCGGCTATCGTTGCGGGATCTAAGCCAAACTCGACAAGGATTTCTGCAACTGCAACTGGATGGGTTATGTAAGGATCGCCACTTTTGCGCAGTTGTCCTTGATGCGCGGTTTCAGCAGCATCAAAAGCACGTTCTACAATGGAAGTGTCAACGTTCTTGTTGGCATCACGAAGTCGTTGCACGACTGGAGTGATGAGCGCGTTCATGCGCTAAGGCTACTTCAGGACTATTTGTCGCGCTTCTTCGCTGAAGCGTTGCCCTGAATAGACCCACCCTGTTTAGCAATGACTCTCTGATTGAGGGCCTTGATGGCTGGCTCACGTTCGCGCAAGCTTGCCAAGAGCGGGGCTGCAATGAATATCGATGAATATGTTCCTGCGATGAGTCCTATGAATAGCGCTAGAGCAAGATCCTTGAGAGTTCCAGCTCCGAGAAGACCAGCGCCTACAAAGAGAATCGCAGCAACAGGCAAGAGAGCAATCAATGATGTGTTGAGCGAACGCACAATTGTCTGGTTCACCGCAAGATTTGCGGCCTGAGAGTACGTGCTCTTGCCGGTACTTGTAATCGCACGCGTGTTCTCTCGAACCTTGTCGAAGACCACAACGGTGTCGTAGAGCGAATACCCCAGAATCGTTAAGAATCCAATGACGGTGGATGGGGTTACCTCAAAGCCCACTAATGCATAAATTCCAACAGTGATGAAAACGTCATGAATAACCGCCACAATCGCCGCAATCGCCATCTTCGGTTCGAAGGCAAGTGCAAGATAAATCATGATGCAGATTAGGAAGGCGATCAAACCTTGGAAGGCTTTGCGGGAAATCTCTTCACCCCAGGAAGGTCCGACATTCTGTGTGTCGATTGACTCGACGGTGACCCCAAATTTTGCCGCTAGCGCATCTTGGATCGCATTGGACTGGGCTGGCTCAACAACGCCGGTCTGGACGCGAATCTTGTCGCTACCAATTGTTTGAACGATCGTGTTGCCTGTATAGCCCGCAGTTGTGACGGCTGTACGAGCCTCTTCAATTGTTCCTGATGTTGTCGTTACTGTGTAAGAAGAACCACCTTTGAATTCAATTCCAAGGGCAAGGCCTTGAATAGAGAGTGCAAAAATAGAAAGTGCGACAAAGACTCCCGAGAGCGTGTACCACTTCTTACGAGCCGAGATGATGTTGATCGACGTTTCGCCGCGATAGAGGCGGCCACCAAGTCCTGAGAACTTCATGATTTAGGCTCCCTTTCCCGATAAATCAACTGATGCCATACCGACGCTGCGTGGCGAGACTCCTGACCAGCTAGAGCCTGACTGGAAGTATTTTCGCTTCGCAAGTAAAGACACAAATGGTTTGGTGAAGAAGAAGATAATGATCAAGTCGATGATGGTTGTGAGTCCGAGAGTGAAGGCAAATCCACGGACGCTTCCAACCGAAACAATATAGAGAACCACCGCAGAAATCACTGAGACCAAGTCGGCAACCACGATGGTGCGACGAGCGCGTTGCCAACCAGTTTCGACTGCGACGCGCAATGGTTTTCCATCTCTCATCTCATCTCGAATACGTTCAAAGTAAACGATGAAGGAGTCGGCTGTGACGCCGATCGCCACGATAGTTCCTGCAATACCTGCGAGAGTCAGAGTGAAACCAACCCACTCTCCGAGCAACCAGAGTAGTAAAACCACATGGGCTGCGGCGAGGGCTAGTGATCCAATCACCACCATGCCTAAAGCTCTGTAATACGCAAGTGAGTAAAGAATGACAAGAAGCATTCCAAGTCCGCCAGCGATCAAGCCAGCAACAAGTTGATCATTTCCGAGGGTTGGAGAAACTTGTTGAACTTCTCCCCGATCAAAAGCTAGTGGAAGTGATCCATATTTCAGAACGTTTGCTAAGTCTTGTGCTTCTACCTGTGAGAAGCTACCAGTGATCTGCGCACTTCCGCCCAGAATTGCTTCATTGATCCGCGGCGCAGATACAACAACGCCATCCAAAACAATTGCAACTTGGTTCTGTGGAGCTGGGAGACTCACAACGCTCTGGGTCAAAGTTCCGAACTTCTTTGTTCCTTCACCAGTGAAATCAAGTGAGACGAACCAACCGCTCGCGCCCTGCTGATCGATTGCTGCAGTCGCACCTTTAATATCTCGTCCCACAACTTGCGCGGGAGCCAAAATGTATCGAGCGCTTCCTAAACGGTCGCAGGTTACGATTACAGAATTAGCATCGTCACCACCACTGCCCAGAGTTGATTCTGGCTTTGTGCAATCAAGCGCCAAGAAAGCCTGTGTTTGTTCTGGAGAAAGAGTTGAACCCTCCAAAAGTTTGGAATCATCTGGAGTAGGAATAGCTCCTGCTTCCAGAAGAACTTGTCTAAATCTCAACTCTGCGGTCTGTCCAACAAGATCAACCACGCGACGGCCAGTTTCTCCAGGAACAGAGATGACGATTTGGCGATTAGTTCCGGTGCCTTCCGCTGTTACTTCCGCTTCAGCAACACCGAGTGAGTTCACGCGTTGGCGGATGATTGCCACAGCTTGATCGATCGCTTCAACAGTTACTTGACCCTCTTGGCCCGCATCAAGACGTGGTTGGAGGGTGACGCTTGTACCGCCGCGCAGATCCAAACCTAGGTTGAAGGAAGTGGCTCCGATGGAGATGGCCAAGCCAAAAAATGCGGCTGTGATCCCCAGAGTCAGCGTGAGGGTTCTGGCGGGACGAGCTTTTTTGACATCGCCCGAGTTACGTTGATTATTTGCGTAAGACATGAGGCGAAAGTCTAGGGCTGTAAGTCAGGACTGTCGAAAAGCCCCAGGGCCTGGCTCGGCGGATTTTTACCTAGATGCTTCCAAGCAGCAGGTGTTGCCGCCCTTCCACGAGGGGAACGGACCATAAATCCACTTCTCACCAGGAATGGTTCGGCTACGGACTCAACGGTTTCGCGTTCTTCACCCACCGCCATTGCCAATGTATTGAGTCCTACTGGCCCTCCACCAAATTGGTCAATGAGAGCTTTCAAAATCGCTTTATCGAGGCGATCTAAACCAATCTCATCAACCTCGTACATGGTGAGCGCAGATTTCGTGACGTCGATATTGATGGAACCGTCGCCATGAACTTGGGCATAATCTCGAACGCGACGAAGTAAACGTTCCACGAGATCTGCGACCAAGTTCCTTGACCGAGTCCTCCGTAATTGAGACGTCAAGCAATGATGCGCTTCTCGTAACAATGTTCGAGATATCGCCTTCGTCATAGAAATCTAAATGAGCTGTGAATCCAAAACGATCGCGTAGCGGCCCAGGTAATAAACCTGCTCGAGTCGTGGCACCTACCAGAGTGAAGTGAGGAAGACTCAGTGGAATTGCTGTCGCGCCAGGTCCTTTACCAACAACGACATCTACACGAAAATCTTCCATCGCCATGTAAAGCATCTCTTCAGCCGGTCTTGCCATTCGATGTATCTCATCAAGAAAAAGAATTTCGCCTTCAACAAGGGATGAGAGAATTGATGCTAGATCCCCTGCATGCGTGATAGCAGGACCACTTGTCACGCGAATAGGAGCATTCATCTCTGTTGCAACAATCATTGCTAAGGTAGTTTTTCCTAGCCCTGGAGGGCCTGAGAGCAGAATGTGATCCGATGGTGCGCCGCGTTCACGCGCCGCCCGCAATAAGAGATCCACTTGATCCTTAACGCGCTGTTGACCTACAAATTCTTGTAAGGAATGTGGCCTCAGTGCTTGTTCGGCGGTGATGTCTTCTGGGGAGATAGCCCCACTCATAATTTCGTCACTCACGAAGTTCTCCGAGATCTCGCAAGCGCAAGCTTGAGCATTTCAGGCAGATCTGCTTCATTAGGGGTTCGACCAAAATTGGCAATGACGTCATCCAGAGCTTGTTCCGCCTCTTTTTGAGAGTAACCCAGGCCTGTAAGGGCGCCAAGAACCTGATTGCGCCATGGTCTATTCAGTGAGCTCTTGGACTTATAACCTCCACCAAACTTATCCTTGAGTTCCAAGACAATTCGTGAAGCAACTTTCTTTCCGATTCCAGGAACTCTCTCCAGAGCTGCATGGTCTTGACTGCCAATTGCGTTTTTCAGATCTTCTGGACCATAAACTGCTAAAAGAGCGCTTGCTACTTTAGGACCAATGCCAGTTACTGATTGCAACTCAATGAAAAGTTCTTTCGCTTCTGTTGATGAAAAACCAAAGAGCGTCCAAGAATCCTCTCGAACCACGAGTGAAGTATGTATTGAAATGAGAGAACCGACTTTTGTTTCACTTGCAAGTTCGGGTGCCACTATCACCTGATAGCCAACCCCGGAAACATCAAGGATAATTTGGTTGAGACGCACGTCGACAACTTTGCCAGTCAATAACGCGATCATCGAACTCTCTTCAACTCCTTTAGCCGTGAACGTTCTTTTGCTGCTGCTGTTGCAATGCGCTTTGTGGCGCTTCCACGCCAATGATGGCAGATTGCAAGTGCGAGAGCATCTGTCGTATCCACGGGCTTTGGGGGCGCCGATAGATTGAGAATCTTCGTGACCATATTTGCTACCTGCTTCTTATCTGCTCTTCCCGAACCAGACACTGCAGCCTTAACTTCACTTGGCGTGTGCAGTGCTATCGGCAAACCTGATTTTGCAGCCAATACAAGGGCGACTCCTGCCGCTTGGCCCGTAGCCATAGCAGTCCGGACATTGAGTTGGGAAAAGACTCTTTCGATGGCAATCACATCAGGTTTGAATTTTCTTATCCAGGATTCGAGTTCGTCGTTGAGTTGCAACAATCGCACCTCTAACGGCGCATCTACATCGGTTCTGATGACGCCACAATCAATCATCGTGAGAGTCTTGGGTCCTGAGCGTTCGACAATTCCAATCCCACATCTGGTGAGGCCCGGGTCAACCCCTAAAACACGCATTGCGTAAGACTAATCGGGGCCGAAAAAACCTTACGAAAGGCTCGCCATTACCTCTTCAGAAACATCAAAGTTTCCGTAGACGTTTTGAACATCGTCACATTCTTCGATTGCATCGATGAGTTCGAAGAGATCCTTTGCAGCTGATGCATCGAGGGGAATTGATAATGAGGGCAAGAACGAAACATCTGCAGATTCATAGTCGATTCCAGCTCCCTGAAGTGCAGATCGAATCGCGACCATCTCGGAGGCCCCACTCACAACTTCGAACGTTTCTCCAAGGTCATTTACCTCTTCCGCGCCCACATCGAGAACTGTTTCAAGAACTTGATCTTCAGTCAGGGTGGAATTGCCTTGAGACTTCTTCACGATAACAACGCCTTTGCGATTAAACATGTAAGCCACAGAGCCGGGATCGGCCATAGTTCCTCCGTTTCGCGTTACAGCAACTCGAACTTCTGAGGCAGCGCGGTTGCGATTATCTGAAAGACATTCAATAAGTAAAGCAACTCCACCGGGTCCATAACCTTCATACATGATGGTCTCCCAATTGGATGCAGATTCATCTTGACCTGATGCGCGCTTGAGCGCTCTTTCAATATTGTCGCTTGGCACCGAATTCTTCTTAGCTTTTTGAATCGCGTCATAGAGGGTCGGATTTCCAGCTGGATCTGCTCCACCGTTTCGTGCCGATACTTCTATTGCCTTGATGTACTTGGCAAAAGCGCGTGAGCGCTTAGAGTCGATGAGAGCTTTCTTGCGTTTGATGGTTGCCCATTTGGAATGACCTGACATTAACGCGCACCCGCCTTGAGCGATTCCTTGCAAACTGAATCAATGAAGTATCGATGCACTCTATTGTCGCCCGTTAGCTCTGGATGGAAAGAGGTAGCAAAGAGATTGCCTTGGCGAATAGCAACAGGGTGCCCATCAACGCTGGCCAATACCTTTACTTCGTGTGAGACCGATTCGACCCATGGCGCCCTGATGAATATGGCCCGGACGGGGTGATCGGTTATTCCCTCAAATTGGAGATCAGTTTCGAACGAATCAACCTGACGACCGAATGCATTTCGTCTGACTACAGCATCAATCCCGCCGAAAGTCTCTTGTCCTTCGATCGCATCCAGCACTTTGTTGGCGATCAGAATCATTCCTGCACATGAACCATAGACGGGCATTCCGGAACGGATTCTCTCGGCGATCAAATCAAAAACACCGAAGGAACGAGCGAGCTTGGCAATCGTCGTCGACTCTCCACCAGGAATTACCAGTGCATCTATTGACGCGATTTCCTCGGGTCGCCTGACACTTGTCGCGGTAACACCGCAATCACCCAAAGAACGGATGTGTTCACGAACATCGCCTTGGAGCGCTAAGACTCCAACTTTCATGGAAACTACCAACCTCGTTCAGCGAGGCGATGAGGTACGGGAATGTCTGCGACATTGATTCCGACCATCGCTTCTCCCAAACCACGCGACTGTTCAGCAACAACTTTAGGATCATCGAAGAAGGTAACTGCCTTAACTATGGCTGCTGCGCGCTTGGATGGATCGCCTGATTTGAAGATTCCAGAACCTACAAATACGCCATCAGCACCGAGTTGCATCATCATCGCTGCATCAGCCGGAGTTGCGATACCACCAGCTGTGAAGAGAACTACGGGAAGTTTCCCGGTCTGAGCGATCTCTTTCACTAAATCAAAAGGCGCTTGAAGCTCCTTTGCGGCAACATAAAGTTCATCTTCTCTCATGGAGGTAAGTCGACGGATCTCATCCGAAATTGAGCGCATATGTGTCGTAGCGTTAGAGACATCGCCCGTACCTGCTTCACCTTTTGAGCGAATCATGGCTGCGCCCTCATTAATGCGGCGGAGAGCTTCTCCCAGATTGGTAGCGCCACAGACAAAAGGAACGGTGAAATTCCACTTATCGATGTGATGTGTGTAATCAGCTGGGGTGAGTACTTCTGACTCATCAATGTAGTCAACATCAATTGCTTGAAGAATCTGAGCTTCAACAAAATGTCCGATGCGAGCCTTGGCCATAACGGGAATGGAAACTGTCTTTTGAATTTCAGCGATCATGTCAGGATCTGACATACGTGCTACGCCACCTTGGGCGCGGATATCAGCCGGAACTCGCTCAAGCGCCATTACTGCAACTGCGCCAGCATCTTCTGCGATGCGCGCCTGTTCAGCGTTGACGACATCCATGATGACGCCACCCTTGAGCATTTCTGCCATACCTCTTTTAACGCGCGAGGTTCCCGTTACATGTTCGTTAGCCATAGCGCGATTCTACTTTGAAAGCCTATTTCCG
The DNA here is from genome assembly GCA_041161815.1 of Actinomycetota bacterium. Taxonomy (GTDB): domain Bacteria; phylum Actinomycetota; class Actinomycetes; order Nanopelagicales; family Nanopelagicaceae; genus MAG-120802. Next base: position 21,379 of record JBEATV010000014.1, read on the forward strand.
CGAATCCGATTAGCTACCGCTCTTTTTTGGCGGAAAAGAGAACTCTGGCTCTTGGTCCGTTAAGAAAAACCAGACCTGTCCAGGCTGGAAATATGCCTCGCTTCCATCTGCCAATGTCCATCTCGTTGGATCCTTGGCGGTGGGTCGACTCCACACGACTTCAGTCATAGAGCCATTACGAAGCAGGTATGCCTTACCCGATCCCGTCACAGTTGACTTCGGGGTGACTCCCCCAAATTTATCGCCATACTCAGATGGATTAATGGAGACCAACTGAATAATCATCATGGGAGATCCGAGCTGTGTTCCTGAGGTTGCAAGATTAATTTTGTTATCGTGATTGAGTAAGAATCTCTTCTCATTTCGATTCCAGATTGCTTCGTATGAGGCGTTGGGCCAGAGGATTTTGGCAGAAAGAATCTTCTTTGCGCTTACATCCTTTGGTCCATGTTCCCACCCGACACTTTCTGCTTGATCGACGTCAGGGTTTTTTGCCAGAAGTAAATTGGGTTTCACCATCATGGCATAAGGCGCATTACGTTCGGGAATATTGAAATAGATTGAAGGTGGATTTCTTTCTGCGCTGAGATTTTCAATATTGGCCTCAGCTAACGCTGGCCGTAATTTACTCTGGGAGCCGCTATAGATGAAACCAACTCTGCCAAACTGCGCCAAGATATCGATATCGCTGATACGTGCAGATCTGATAGGACCAAGTCTTTCGGGATATTGAGAGCTGTAAATTCCCATCAAACGAGTTAATCCTGCTTCTACTTGAGTCACAAAAAGAACATCTGCAAACTCGACGCCTTCCTGGGGATGTGCATAGGGGGTGTCATCAAACTTCACCGCTAAAACCGGACCGCTTGTACCTGGAAGCCCCGTGAATACATTTCTTTCTATCGCAACTTCATCCGATTCATCGCTTGAAGTTAGAAACGTGCATCCACTGAGTGCAAGCACTAAGGAGAGAATAACTACGCGCTTCACCGCAACTCTTCCTGAAGATACTCATCCTCGAAGGCGTACTTCACGGGTAAAGGCGCATGTCCCGCTAAGCGAAAAATGCGATAAATCATCTTTTCGCGTCGGGAACGAGCTGATGAAACAGATTCGAGATGAAGGGTTATCGCCACCTTAATTCGCTCGGTTAGAAGTTCGAGTTCCGTGAAGAGCTCCGGGTATTTATTGACCAAACCGGATTCGGCGCGAAGTAGAAGCAAAGCTTGCGTAAGTCCACTCTCGGCCTCGCTACGTTCTGAAATCTCTGCTTCTCGTGCTTGGTGTGCGGTTGCAGTCAAAAGAAGTCCTGCTGCAGGATCTACATCTGGTAGATGTGCGATTTCCAAAGCCAACGCCGCTCTACGTTGCAATACTGCATCAAGATTTGCCCATGAGGTTTCTGCTCGGTGATGAAGTCGATCGAGGCGATTGGCACTAAAGGTGAGGTACCAGATTCCAAGAAGTATCAGGATTGGTATCCATACAAATGTAATGCTCATAGCTGCTCATCCTCTCGACTAAACAAACGACTCCAAGGTCGAGAGTCGGAGACTAAAGTAACTCGTTCTCCCTCTCCTCGAGCATGGAGATAAACATTCATAATTTCATCGCCAACATTCTTCCAATCGAACCGCTGAGATCTTTCAGTGCCTGCCTGGGAGAGCGCATCTCTCTGGTCAGGGTTGTGCAAAAGTTGAATAATCTTTCTGCTTAGCTCATCCGCATTCTCATTGGCGAAGAGAGCGCCATACTTTCCATCATCAAGCAAGAATCTAAATGCCGGTATATCGCTAGCAACAATGGGAACCCCTGCAGCCATCGCTTCAGCCAATATGATTCCAAAGGATTCTCCACCAGTGTTGGGCGCAACATAGAGATCTAGTGACTTCAAGAAAGAAGCTTTCTCCTCATCGTTGATTCTGCCTAGGAACTGCAGTCGATTTCGTAGAGCAGGATTAATCGACTGCATTGCCTCTAACCCTTCACCAGGGCCTGCGATGAGCAATCTAAATTCAGGAAAAATCCGAGCTACATTGGGAAGAGCCTCAAGGAGTACACCAAGGCCTTTTCGTGGTTCAGAAAAACGACCAATAAAGCCTATATTTAAGGGTTTCTTCCAGTCGGAGTTGGGTTGAGCGTCTGCGAAGAAATCAACGCTAATTCCATTGGGAATAACAACGGCATCTGTGTCGAGGTGAATCCGCAGTGTTTCTCGAGCAACTTCACTCACGGCGATACGCGCTCTTAGTTTCTCAATAACGGGTTCAAGTAGTGGCGCAATCGCAAAAGCAACTTTTTGCCGTGGAGCAGCTGCATGAAACGTTCCCACGAGCGGTCCTTCGGCAATTGAACACGCCAGAAGTGAGAGTGAGGGTATGGCTGGCTCGTGAAGATGCAGTACATCGAAGTCTCCCGCAGCAATCCATTGTCTGACTCTCGACGCTGCAACTGGGCCAAAAAGCACACGAGCCACCGCTCCGTTATAGGGAATTGCCACCGGCCTTCCCGCTGGGACTACAAAATCTTCTTCTATCAACGACTCATCGGTACACGGTGCAAGGACTGAGACTTCATGTCCTTGCGCGCGATAGTGATACGCCAGATCTCTGATGTGAGCTTGAACGCCCCCTGGAACATCCCATGCATAGGGAGAAACAAAACCGATTTTCATGAGCGCTCCACAAAATCGCCATCAATGAAGATTCTTTGTTGCATATGCCATGATTGAGGATCAAGAGAAATTGCATCTTGGAAACGGCTCGCCAACACTTGAGTCACTCGAGCAACTTCTTCTTTCTTTTCCGCCGTGCGATTAACGGAAACCGGCGGGGTAAAGGTGATTTCGATTCCCTGTTCTCTGTACGAAACATATGCAGTGATCAGATCCGCACCCGTCTCATATGCAAGTAAGGCAGGACCAGCCGGCATACGCGCGGTTGAATTGAAGAAATTCACATTAATACCAGATTTGCTTAAGTCTCGATCCGCAGCGAGCGCAACTAACTCCCCTGTATTTAACATCTCGGTCAATGTATCGATAACGCCGGAATTGATATCTAAGACCCGCATCCCCATTTCTTCGCGAAAAACCAGGAATTTACGGAAGAGTTTCTCAGGTTTGAGGTGTTCGGCCACAGTATTTACTCGAACTCCAAGCGCACAGAAATACGCCCCAGCATGATCCCAGTTTCCAGCATGAGGTAGCGCAACAATTACGCCTCGTTTCTCTCTGACAGGACTGAGAAGAAAGTCTTCATTGCGAGTTGTGACGGTCGAAACAATTCTCTCCTTGCTCCAATCGCTAATGCGAAATGTGTCGCACCAATATCGCATTGCCGAGCCAAGACCTTCGCGAACGAGTACCTCTGTTTCACGATTACTGAGATGCGGTGCAACTTTCTGGTAATTGCTACGCAACCTACGAGTACGTTTACCGTTACGTACATATGCTAATTTCGCAATGACCCTAAAGAGTCCGTAGGCCACGGATTCGGGTAGGACTCTGAGCAATTTCCAGAGCGCGCTATAGGTGAGATAAGTGATCCAATCCTTCATCTGTCTAAGACCTTGCCACAACAAGAAGTCGTTGTGCGATAGTGATGACTCCAGCAATTCCAACAATCATGAGAGATAGAGGCATTGCTATCTGTAGACCAAGTCCGTAGAAGCCCGTTCCCACCAGTAAAATGATGAGTCGCTCTGCGCGTTCTGCAAAACCGACGCTGCAATCAATTCCTAGACTCTCTGCCTTGGCTCTTATGTAAGGAATAAGCCCCCCAGACACCAGAGCAAAGAGAGCTAAGAGCGCGATATAGCTCTCGCCTTCGCCATAGGCATAAACCATGATGCCTGCACAAATCGCAGCATCCGTGATGCGATCGAGAGTCGAATCGATAAGCGCTCCCCAACGAGTTGTCCCTTTTTCGGAGATTCGCGCCATAGTTCCATCAAAGAGGTCGCTGAGAACAAAGACAGAAACAACAAGAGTGCCAACGAAAAAATCTCCCCTTGGGAAGAAGTAGAGCGCGCTTACGACGCTACCGGCAGCACCCAGAACCGTCACGCCGTTAGGGGTCACACCCCATCGAAGTAAGGTTCGACAGATAGGTGTAATCAATGCCGTTACTGGCGCCCTTAAACGATTCTGAATCATTGAGTACATCGTAGGCTTTCCTCGTGGTTGAACCCAATATTGATGAGGCGCGGAGCAGCCAATTTGCCGCAGGAGAAGCACGCTGGTTGATTGCCGGACATCCCAGCGCAAGCCCTCATCGCATCTCTGCTCTCTTCCAAGGAAACTTTCAGAGTTATGAAGTTGAGGGTGCTAACCCAAATTTCGATGATGTGCTGGAGGACATTGATGCATGTGCGTTGGTAATTAATGCAAAGACTGGAGTTTCTTCCTCCATGATTGATTTTTGGGGTCACGTAAGTGAGCGTCAATTTCCTCGCCTCATGATTGTTTGTGGTCTTGAACTCAGTGAGATTGACTTCGACGATATCGTTTTAATTGCAAATCGAGTCCTCGAACAAGTGGTGACGCCATTTCTCGTGCTTCATGACGACGTGGGCGAGCCAATCGGTTTGATTTCTCTAGATTCCACGGACGTACATGATTACTCAACAAAGACTGAGCACATCTATCCTGCTGATGAGGAACTCAAAGGCCTCATCGCCGAATTCCGAAGTGAATATCAGGAGCAGACCGAAGGCCTAGATGACGATGCGTTCGGCGCTGGACTTGTAGTGCCAGCTCTTCCACTCGTCGAATCGCGTGGGATAGGAATTTCTGAGCTAACTAGGTACTTCAAAAAAGCTACCAGGCTGTAGCAATTTCCTCACGAGTTTGAGTGAGCAATTTCGGCAGTACTTTTGTTTGACCAATAATCGGCATGAAATTGGAGTCACCGAACCATCGAGGAACAATATGTTGATGGATATGGTCAGCTACTCCAGCCCCCGAAAGCGCGCCTTGATTAAGTCCAATATTGAAACCACCACAGTTTGAAACTTTGCGAAGCACCGACATGGCATGCGCGGTAAATGCCTGCATCTCGTTACGTTCGCTATCCGATAACTCAGTTAGATCTGCAACATGGCGGTTAGTACAAATCAAAAGATGTCCCGCGTTATAGGGATAAAGATTGAGGACTGCATAAACTTCTTTGCCCCGCGCAACAATGAGCGCTTCTTCATCGCTCATTTGAGGAATCGAACAGAACGGACATGGAACGTCATTGTCGGGCTTAGGGCGATTCTCCCCAGCCAAGTAAGCCATTCGATGCGGCGCCCAGAGCCTTTCCCATCGATCAGGTATACCGGCGCCTCCTGTAATTTCGCTTTGGGACATAGCCTTAAATCTGCTTACGAGTTCTGACAGTTTCCAGAATCTCGGCGATGGCATCTTTGATGGCGATACCGTTCTTCTGATCGCCGTTGCGGTATCTGAAAGAAACCGCGCCAGCTTTTTGGTCGTCCTCGCCCGCAATCATCATCAATGGAATTTTCTCTGTCTGTGCGTTGCGAATCTTTTTCTGCATACGGTCATCCGATGCATCGATTTCTGCACGAATGCCTGCACGCTTCATTTCCTTTACTACCTCTTCAAGATAGCCATTGAATGCTTCAGCGACCGGGATGGCTCTCACCTGAACAGGAGCTAACCATGGAGGAAATGCGCCTGCGTAATGTTCTGTGAGAACTCCAAAGAACCTCTCGATCGAACCAAAGAGGGCGCGATGAATCATCACGGGCTGTTGACGCGAACCATCGTTAGCGGTGTATCCCAGATCAAAACGTTGTGGCAACTGGAAATCTACTTGGATCGTCGACATCTGCCAGGTGCGTCCAATCGCATCTTTGGCTTGGACTGAAATCTTGGGACCGTAAAAAGCTGCTCCACCGGGATCGAGTACTAATTCGAGTTTCTGTTTCTCGGCCGCTTGGCGCAACGCCTCTGTTGCTGCTTCCCAATCAATGTCGGAACCCACAGATTTTTCTGGGTTACGAGTTGAGAGCTCTAAATAGAAATCAGTAAGACCATAGTCGCGCAGAAGATTGAGAACGAAAGTCAGAAGGCTGTCGAGTTCGCCCGCCATCTGCTCTTTGGTGCAGTAGATATGTGCATCATCTTGAGTGAAACCTCTTGCGCGCGTAATCCCGTGAACCACGCCGGACTTCTCATAACGATAAACGGTGCCGAATTCAAACAATCGAAGTGGCAGATCCCGATACGATTTTGATGAAGACTGGTAGATCAAATTATGGAACGGACAGTTCATCGGCTTCATGTAGTACTTCTGACCCTGCTTTTTGACAGTGCCATCTGCGTTGAGCTCTTCATCCATCACCATCGGTGGGTACATGCCTTCGGCATACCACTGGAGGTGTCCCGAAGTTTCAAAAAGGGCAGCCTTTGTCAGGTGCGGTGAGTAAACAAACTGGTAATCCTCTTCTTCATGCCGTTTGCGCGAATAGTCCTCCATCGCTCGCCTGATGATGCCGCCTTTGGGATGAAAGACTGCCAACCCAGACCCAATCTCTTCCGGGAATGAGAAGAGGTCGAGTTCAGCACCAAGTCGACGGTGATCTCGCTTCTCTGCTTCGGCCAATAGATGTAAGTAACCATCTAATTCTTCTTGAGAGGGCCACGCAGTTCCATAAATTCTCTGGAGCATTGGATTCTTCTCAGAACCTCTCCAGTACGCTCCCGCGCTGCGCATTAACTTGTATGCAGGGATAAATTTCGTCGAGGGGAGATGCGGGCCACGGCAGAGATCGCTCCATACCGGTTTGCCATCGCGACCAAGATTGTCATAGATCGTTAACTCGCCTGCCCCGACTTCAACACTTGCGCCCTCGGCTGCGTCGGATGATTTTAGCTTTACGAGTTCACACTTATAGGGCTCATGAGATAACTCTTCTAGCGCCTCGTTATCAGTTATGACTCTTCGCTTAAAACGTTGGCCATCCTTCACGATTTTCTTCATTACTGATTCCAGCTTGGTGAGATCCTCTGGATTGAATGGTCGTTCAGGGTCAAAGTCGTAATAGAAGCCATCTTTGATCGGAGGGCCAATTCCGAGTCGCGTTTGCGAAAAGGTTTCTTGTACCGCCTGAGCAAGAACGTGCGCAGTTGAGTGACGAAGAACCATCAAACCTTCATCAGATTCAATCGAAATTGATTCAATAACATCACCATCGTTGAGATCGGTCCAGAGATCCCTCAACGCACCATTTATCTTGCAGACCACAATTGCATTCGGACCAGGTTTAACACGATCCGGATACATCTCTTCGAAAATCAAAGTGGGTTTGGAATCAGATGCAACAGCACGCGACATTCCGTCGACGGTGATCTGAATCTGGGCGGTCATTCCGCGAGGTTACCAAATATGAATCAAATAGCCGTTATTCGCGCTTCTAGCGCTGGTTATGCGAAGTAGATTGCAATAACAACGATTGATGCGGCTGTAAATCCCGCAGCCAGCATGTACTTCACCCAAAGCGGCATTCCTACTTTGTCCGCTGCATTAGCGGCAATGGTCTTAGTTTTGAGAATGGCTCGAGAGGCCCATGCAAACTCTGATGCCAAAATACCAAGTCCAGCCAGAAGAACCAGAAGCCCAGGCCCCGGTGCGAAGAGGAAGACTGTTCCGATAATCGTAATCAAACCGCCGATAACACCGATAAAAATACGCCATACAAGAGAGCCATATGGAGTGCTCTTGATCTGTTGGCGGATGTTCATGGTGCAAGTTTACCTAATACCCATGAACTAAAGGAAGTCTGTAGTTGGTTCAGCTCCTTAGAAGTCGGATAGAGATTGCCTTCATATCTCTCAATTCCCACAATTTCACGGAGACTTGAAGTGAGGGCGAGCCCCTGTACCGATTCAATCGTCGAGATGGGTAGGACGGCCTCCTCTACGCCAAAGTTTTCAATCAGCAGTGCCCGAGTAATACCGGGTAGACAACCACTAACGAGCGGAGGTGTTAACCAACGCTCACCTTCTAGCCAGATGACATTTGCTAAGGCGCTCTCCACAACCTCATCTCTCTCATTAACGAAAATTGAATCATCGAAGCCTTGTGCTCGTGCTGTGCGCAGTGCCAACGCGTTTTCGGCATAGGAAGAGCTCTTATGTCCCGCCAGACCTGCGCCTGACTGTCGTCTTCGAAAGTATCGATTGACCGACAAAGGCTTATCCAAAAGTTGGTATTCAGAGTGTGTGACAAACCATTCACCATCCCCATAGACAGTGATACGGAGCCTTCCGAATGGAGAACAGGGGTTGGCATCAATTACTGACTTCACAGCGCTCTCAATTTCACTTGCGCTTGGTGCAGATACCTGCAAGAACTTCAGCGTCTGGAGGAGCCTCTCGATATGCCTCTGAAGTTCAAAGGTCTTGGAGTCGTAGGTTCGAAGAGTTTCAAAAGCGCCATCGCCCAACAACCACGCAGAGCCCACAGAAGGCATTGTGAGTTGATCGACTAGACCTGTGTTGTGCCAGATCTTCACTGCGCCATTTTCGCACTGATACTTGGGGAATCTTTGCTGGCGATGCCAATTAAACGACGCGCCTTTAGCTCAGTTTCTTCCCATTCAAGTTCAGGGTCGCTGCCCCATGTAATACCTGCTCCAGTTCCAAAGTGAAGAATGCGATCTGAACCTTGCCAGAAAGTACGGATACCAACTGCAAGATCGGCGTTTCCATTTTCAACCCATCCCAGCGCTCCGCAATAGGGCCCTCTCTTGCCTTCCCATTCTTGAATGATCTTCAAGGCAGAATGTTTAGGGGCGCCGCTCACAGATCCTGGTGGCATCATCGAACGCAATACCTCAACAACATCTTTGCCCGGGGCAACTCTGGCTTGAATATCGGAGACTAGGTGAAATAGACCTGGATGTTCTTCGGTTGCCAGCAATCGTGGCGTGGTGACGCTTCCTGTTTCGGCGATCATTCCTACATCATTTCGAATCAGGTCAACAATCATAAGATTTTCCGAGTGATCCTTCTCCTGGAAATCACTGGTGGCAGAAGTGCCTTTAATGGGACTGGAAGTAATAACTCCATCACGAAGCGAAATGAATCTTTCCGGTGACGCAGATGCGATCTCCAGATCGGGAAGATGAATGTATGAGGCAAATGGCGCCGGATTTGATTCAACAATTCCTCGTGCCAATTGAGCAAGACTGGGATTCTTTGAATTATCAACGTTCAAGATTCGACACGCATTAACTTGGTACACGTCGCCGTCTGCAATCTTTTCTCTAATCTGATTTACGTATTTATGATAGAGATCTCTGTCATGACTGCTCTTCCATTCGTGCGATGCAACCCCCTGCCACGCCTCTGCACTCACCGGCAGATCACTCTCAACAACGTTAGAAAATTTCGCTAAGGTCCATTCCGATTCAAAAGTTCCGATTACGGCCCAGAATCCCGGCTCCCTGAGATCATCGAGATTATGTGAAATACGTTCAAGACCGGTTGCCAACCTGCCACCCATCCAGAACGACCAATTCATAGACCCGACGCTACCGCGTGCTTTCCGCCCTTACCTGTTCGGCGAAATCCTTAGTTTCTTGCGGAGAATCTATGACTTGGGTTATGCGCACTAGGTGCGATAGATTTCGCCCTCTCGTAACGCCTCGGCGCTACGAATGCGGACGTAGCGCAGTTGGTAGCGCGGAACCTTGCCAAGGTTCAGGTCGCGGGTTCGACCCCCGTCGTCCGCTCGATTAATGAGGTAGAGCTTTTCAAGTTTGGACCAAGTTGCCGTGATGCAACAATGGTGGAGTGGCCGAGAGGCGAGGCTCGGGACTGCAAATCCCGCTACACGGGTTCAAATCCCGTCTCCACCTCGAGCAGTTCTAACATTTCTAACGAATGTATAGTTCTCGCAGCTTAGGACGATTAGCGCAGCGGTAGCGCACTTCCTTGACATGGAAGGGGTCACTGGTTCGATCCCAGTATCGTCCACGC
>JBEATV010000083.1:0-2631 GCA_041161815.1 Actinomycetota bacterium
GATTTGAACCCACGGTTGAGTTTCCCCAACACGCGCTTTCGAGGCGCGCTCCTTAGGCCGCTCGGACACGCCACCGTGGGCGACTATACGCGAGGGCTAGCGTTGTTTCGAAAAGAATTCCTTCAATATCCCCGCACACTCATCCTTGAGAACATCAGTAATTACTTCAACTTTATGAATGGAACGCGGGTCGCGCAGCAGATCCCACATCGATCCTGCAGCCCCAGCTTTCTCATCCCATGCACCAAAGACAACTCGTGGAATTCGCGATTGCATAATCGCGCCGGCGCACATTGCACAAGGTTCAAGCGTCACAACCAGAGTGCATTCTTCTAAACGCCATGAACCAAAGGAGCGAGATGCCGCTTTAATGGCAACCATCTCGGCATGTGCCAATGGATCGCGCAGGAGTTCACGTTGATTATTTCCCATAGAGATGATTGCGCCATCTTTATTGAGAATGACCGCACCGACAGGGACATCGCCGCTAGCGGTTGCTCCAAATTTTGCGCGCTCTAAAGCCACGCGCATCGCTTTTTCGTAATCCATCTATAACTTATCTATCAATTCGATGAATTGATCACCAAAGCCAACTCGGCGGGCAATAATTTCTAGTTGTTCATCGGGATACATGTCACCTGCAGGCTCATCTGCATCATCTTCTGCTGGCAGTTCAATGTCGCTGAGCTCAAGAACTTCGGCTGCGATCTCATAATCAAGTGAGGCAATTACATCGCTCAAAACCATCTGCATACGTGAGCCGATTTGGCGAATCACAATAAAGAATTGATCATCAATAGCAAGGAGCGCCATTGCGCCACCATCGACTTGTTGGGCACGCAGCGCATCAAGGACTACGCCGATATCGGATGTTGCATCATCAGGTAATTGCGAGAGTCTCCATTGGCCATCATCGCGCCAGGCAAGGAGTGCAAATTCAAGTCCATCATCAAGACCACCATCAAGAATTTGGTCTTCCATCTCACACCTCCCGCGCTAAAGAAATGCAATGCCTCATAGTTCCACCGTTGTGCTTGGTAGTAAAGTGACGCCATGAAAGTACACGTCGTTAATCACCCTCTTGTTACCCATAAATTGACTGTACTGCGCGACAAGAAGACCAATTCTCAAGTATTTAGACACCTCGTCGACGAACTCGTCACTCTCTTGGCGTATGAGGCAACTCGCGAGGTCAGAATCGAACCCGTCCAGATCGAGACTCCTGTTGCTCCCACAAAAGGTGCGATGCTCTCGAACCCTCGCCCTGTTGTTGTCCCTATTTTGCGCGCCGGACTTGGAATGCTCGAAGGAATGATGCGCGTACTCCCGAGCGCTGATGTTGGATTTCTCGGAATGGTCCGCGACGAAAAGACGCTTCAAGCTTCAACATATGCAAATCGACTTCCAGAAGATCTCAGCGGTCGCCAGGTTTATGTTTTAGATCCCATGCTTGCTACGGGCGGAACTCTCGTCGCAGCTTTCAATTACTTGATTGAACGTGGAGCAAAAGACATCACAGCAATCTGTCTGCTTTCTGCACCAGAAGGTGCAAAAACAGTCGAGCGTGCATTTGAGAATTCAAACTTCCCCATCACAATCGTTACTGGTGCGATGGATGAGAAGTTAAACGAACATGGATATATCGTCCCTGGATTGGGCGATGCAGGAGATCGACTTTACGGAGTCGTATAAATGGCCAACACATCCCCAGGTTATGGAATCACAATCCGTGTTGAGGGACGTCCAGAATTCCAACCAGTTGCCGAAATAACCACAATTATCTCGCGTGAAGGCGCAATGATCTCGGCCCTCGATGTCGCAGATTCTCAACTAGATAATGTTGTTATTGACGTAACTTGTGATGCTATTGATGCGGCTCATGCTGAAAGAATCACTGCAGCACTGAGCGCATCGCCGATTCTCAAGGTTCGCAAAGTCTCTGATCGCACATTCTTACTTCACCTTGGCGGAAAGCTTGAAGTTCAATCTAAAGTTCCATTGAAAACTCGTGATGATCTCTCGCGCGCTTACACCCCAGGTGTGGCCCGAATCTGCCAAGCAATCGCTAAAGATCCCGCTGATGCTCGCCGCCTCACAATTAAGCGCAATACCGTTGCGGTTGTGACCGATGGTTCTGCCGTTCTGGGCCTCGGCAATCTTGGACCCGCAGCTGCCCTGCCTGTCATGGAAGGTAAAGCTGCGCTCTTCAAACGCTTTGCGGATGTCGATGCCTGGCCGGTCTGTCTTGATACCCAAGATGTCGATGAAATCGTGCGTACCGTCCAACTTATTGCGCCCGTGTACGGCGGCATCAACTTGGAAGATATCTCAGCCCCACGATGCTTCGAGATTGAGGCTCGCTTACGTGAACTGCTCGATATTCCGGTATTTCACGATGATCAACATGGCACTGCGGTCGTAGTTCTTGCAGCGCTGCGTAATGCGCTTAAGTTAGTAAAGAAAGATTTGAGTAAAGCGAAGATCATCCTCAGTGGAGCTGGCGCTGCAGGTACTGCAATCGCGCGACTACTTGTCTTGGCCGGTGCCACAAATATCATCGGTTTTGACCACAACGGCGTCATCAATAAGAAGAGTGATTCTTCAAATGAGATGCGTAAGTGGTTTATTGAT
>JBEATV010000048.1:0-6607 GCA_041161815.1 Actinomycetota bacterium
GAAGGTTTCTCTTTCTCAATACTTTTCAGGTTCTCCATCTTCTTGTCGTAGACAGCACGCTGCTCGGTGTTTAACCTTCGGTAAAGCTTGGTTCTTCTTCGCTCGATCTGCTTGCTGGCAAGGATGGCCAACTGTGTCTGGGTAACGGTTCGGTTTTCAGGGGTGGTCTTCAGCGCAACCTGGGTTTCCGGGTCCAGGGCAACAACGATTTCCTCGAAGAGGTCTTTCTCGTGCCCCTTCATCATCTGGCTGATTTCCTCCCGGATGGGTCGGGCCTTTTCCTCGACGGTTTTAGCCATCACGGACAAGGAAGGCGCCATGGGTAGAGAAATTGCATCCGGGTAAAGAATCCCGCTGAAAAAAGCCTGAAACTGGAAATACTCCTCCTGACGGATCGGATCAAATTTATGATGATGGCATCGGGCACAACCCATGGTAATTCCCAAAACTGCCTGGGATGTCACATCGGTCACATCGTTTAAAATATCCTGGCGAATCAGAGTGTAATCCGCCCCGTTGGATTCCTCGGGTGCCAACCTTAAAAAACCTGTGGCAATGCGGGCATCCCTGACCTCGGGGGCGAGTTCATCACCCGCAATCTGCCATTGCACAAATTGGTTATAAGGCATGTCCTCATTCAATGAACGAATCACCCAGTTGCGATACTTCCAGGCCTCGGGGCGAATGCGGTCGATCTTGAAACCCTCGGAATCGCTGTAACGAACGAGGTCAAGCCATTGCTGGGCCCAGTGTTCACCGTAGTGGGGCGACTGTAAAAGCTTATGAACCAGCTTCTCATGGGCATCTGTTGATGGGTCTTCGATAAATTCCCTGGTCTGTTCCAGCGTGGGTGGCAAACCGGTAAGGATCGGCACTAAGAATGTGGCGCCGAACATGGCTGCGATGTGCTGGAGGCCAACACCGATGGTGCGTGGCCAACTTAGTCGTTCATCTGTGGAAACGACCTCACCAGGCGCGATGCTGGTTCCGGTCCCGTGAAGCTTCCAAGAGAAGAGACTCATGGAGAGGTCCTCATTTCTAGAGAGCCCTAGTGTTGCGATAGAGGATAAGAGGGTGCGGGCAATCTCTAGAACAAGAGGGTAAGTCCGGTTGAGCCCTACTTCGGGGTATGACTCGCCCATTTCTGAGAAATCGATAACGACACGCTTCACGATCGAGTTGCGGGAAATCTATATTTCGAGTTAACTATCTATTAGATATATCGAATCGATATATAGCTCGCTCATCACAAAGTCAGGGGATCTCGAAGTGAAATCACGCTCAGAGTCGCTGGAATTTGCGCTCTTGGGGCTACTTTCCCAGACCCCACTTCATGGGTATGAGCTACGCAAACGCCTGACCTCCATTTTTGGGCCTTTTCGCGCCCTCTCGTTCTCTGTGTTGTACCCACAACTCCGACGGATGCTCGATGCCGGACTCATCAGTCAGGTTGAGGTTCCTAAAGGGGGTCGCTCCAAGCGAGTCCGAATCGTCTACTCGATCTCTGCCCTAGGTCAGGCCAAGTTCGACCAACTCACAGAGACCGTCAGTCCTCAAGCTTGGGAAGACGACAACTTCGAAGTACATGTTGCTTTCTTTAGTCCAACTTCAAGTCGAAACCGATTAAGAATTCTTGAGGGACGCCAACGTCGCCTCAAGGAGAAAGCCGAAATCCTCCGAGCAGATCTCGAACGTTCTGCTGTTGGTCTAGATAAGTACTTAATCGAGTGGCGTCGCCACTCGCTGGAAACTGCTGAGCGAGAAATTGCTTGGCTAGAAGACATGATCACATCTGAAAGGAAAACCTCGTGACCGCAACAAAAGAAATCCGCGTTGCCATTGTAGGAGTCGGCAACTGCGCCAATTCTCTGGTTCAAGGAGTGCACTACTACAAAGATGCTCCAGCTGATCAAGAGATCCCTGGCTTGATGAACGTCGTCGTGGGTGGATACCACGTTCGCGATGTCAAGTTTGTTGCAGCGTTCGATGTTGATTCCAAGAAAGTTGGACTCGATCTCACAGAGGCAATCTGGGCAAGTGAGAACAACACCATCAAGTTTGCTGATGTTCCAAAGTCTGGAGTAACCGTACTTCGAGGAGAGACCCACGACGGTCTCGGTCGCTATTACCGAGAGACCATTACAGAATCTAGCGCTGCGCCAGTCAATGTCGTTCAAGCGCTTAAGGATGCAAAAGTTGATGTTCTCGTCTGCTATCTGCCGGTCGGCTCAGAAGCCGCCGCGAAATTCTATGCACAATGTGCCATCGATGCTGGATGCGCATTTGTTAACGCTCTTCCAGTGTTCATCGCTTCCACCCCTGAGTGGGCCGATAAGTTCACTAAAGCAGGCCTACCCATCATTGGTGATGACATTAAGTCACAAGTTGGCGCAACAATTACTCACCGCGTGCTAACAAAACTCTTCCAAGATAGAGGCGTCAAGGTTGATCGCACCTACCAACTCAATGTCGGTGGAAATATGGACTTTAAGAACATGCTTGAGCGCGATCGCCTCGAGTCAAAGAAAATCTCAAAGACCCAATCAGTAACTTCCCAACTTGATTACGAACTCGGGGAAGGCAATGTCCATATCGGCCCATCGGATTATGTCCAGTGGCTGGATGACCGTAAATGGGCATTCGTTCGCCTTGAAGGTCGCGCGTTCGGTGACGTTCCACTGACTATCGAGTACAAGCTTGAAGTGTGGGATTCACCTAACTCAGCCGGCGTCATCATCGATGCAGTTCGATGCGCCAAGGTTGCGATGGATCGCAATATCGGCGGGCCTTTACTCTCACCTTCGAGTTACTTTATGAAGTCTCCTCCGGAGCAGTACTCCGATGAAGAGGCTCTCAATCGCACGCGCGCATTTATTGAGGGAAATCTCGGACGTTAAACCGTCACACTCTCAGGAGTGCGTCGGAGATGAAGGAATCCAAGAAGAGCGAGTATCAGCATGATCGCACCGCCGGCGACGGCGGCCCATGCCGCATACATTGCAATCTGTCCGAGTTGCCAGAATGCATAGGCATTGCCGAGCAATCCTTTGAGCGTCTCTCCCATAAAGAGCGTCTGTCGTTGACCCATGAGAGTTGCTGCACTTGATGCAAGTTCAGTATTAGCGGGATCAGCTTTCGAGGCTGCACTTGCTGCTAAAGCAGCGCCACTAACTTCAGAGTAGGTCTTGCCACCAGCTACGCCTTTCACGTGAGCGCCAATGTAATGTTGGGCGTATGCCATGGCTTGCTCGCCTGTAGTTAACTGCATCCCCGCAAATGGCTTCAATGCTGACTGATCTTCCTCTGAAAGTGCTTTGAAACTATCACTATCTGCCGCAGGAATCATGATGTTCTGCGCGGCTAATTGATCAGTAACGTTCTGATCGGCGAATGAGTATCCCCAATTCAGAAGGCCCGCAGCTACGAACAAAAATATTGAAAGGCCCAGCCCGATTACACTGACGATGCGATCCATAGTTCTACGTTTCATTACTAACTCTCCTTAGATTTCATAGGTTGTTAAGAGAAGGAAAGAGGACAGACCTCTCGGGAAGTTCTCGATTGCCATATCGGGGGAGTCACAGTTGGCAGACTCAGGGACCACTCGGCAAAATCAAATTCCGTGACGCTGCCCTATAAGATTCTCGAATGGCAGAAGTCCTGAAGTCGCTGGATGGGTCAGTTCTAACCCTGAGTCTTAATCGTGTTGAGAAACAGAACGCAATCAACCGAGATATGTACTCATTCCTTGCTAATGAATTGCGGGAAGCCGCAGGGGATTTCGGTATTCGAGTTGTTGTCATCACTCATGAAGGCCCTCACTTCACAGCCGGAAATGATCTCTACGACTTTCTGAATGCTCCGCCCCTTGAACCGGGTTCTCCCGTAATGAATTTCCTAGAGCAGATTCACTCCTTCCCAAAACCACTCCTTGCAGCAGTTTCAGGAAATGCAGTCGGAATCGGAACCACAATGTTGATGCACTGTGATGTCGTTGTAGCGTCGCCAAGCACACGTTTCTCAATGCCGTTTGTGAATTTAGGACTTGTGCCCGAGGCCGGTTCAAGCATTCTCTTCCCGCGCCTTGCGGGCTACCAACGCGCATCACAAGTTTTTTTGACTGGAGAAGCATTCAATTCTCAATTCGCTCAAGAGATTGGTTTGATTGCAGAGTCTCATGATTCACCGCGTGAAAGAATCGCTGACTTTGCTGCCAAAATTGCAGCACAACCACCCAACGCAGTCCTACAGACCAAAGCACTTCTCAAGAGCGAGATGCATGACAAGGTCACAGCGGTTATGCGTGCGGAAGGTGAACTTTTCCAAATGGCGCTCCAGTCAGATGAAGCTCGTGAAGCCTTCATGAACTTCCTCGCAAAGAAAGGCAAATAGATGACGCTCAACGGAAAGAAAATCTTTATCACTGGAGGCTCACGCGGAATCGGACTAGCTATCGCGCTACGAGCTGCGGCTGACGGAGCCATGGTGGCCATCGCGGCGAAGACCACCGACCCACATCCAAAATTACCTGGCACTATTTATTCTGCAGCTCAAGAGATTGAAGCAGCTGGCGGTAAAGCGCTTCCAATTCAATGCGATCTGCGTGACGAAGAGCAGATTGCTGAATCCGTTGCAAAAGCAGCCGCTGAATTTGGCGGACTTGATATCTTGATCAATAACGCGAGCGCCATCAACCTCACTCCAACACTCGCTACTCCTGCCAAGAGATTTGACCTCATGTTTGATGTCAACGTCCGCGGAACTTTTCTAACCTCACAGGCAGTTATTCCACATCTGCAAGAGAGTTCAAAACAAGGACGCAATCCACACATTCTTACTCTCTCGCCGCCGCTATCCATGAAGGCAAAGTGGTTTAAGAACCACGTGGCATACACAATGGCCAAATACGGAATGAGCATGTGTGTTCTTGGGATGTCGGAAGAATTTAAGCGCGACAAGATTGCTGTTAATGCTCTATGGCCGCGTACTGCGATTGATACCGCTGCGCTTCAGATGATTCCAGGAATCGATACAGCAGCTTGTCGTACCCCAGAAATCTTGGCAGATGCGGCATATGTCATTCTTAATCGCCCAAGCGCAGAGTGCTCTGGCAATTTCTTTGTCGATGATGAAGTACTTGCATCCGAAGGAATCACTGATTTGGATAAATATGCAGTTGTTCCAGGAACAACAGATTTCTTACTCGACTTTTTCTTAGATTAAAGAAGAGGGAAGCTAGAGGCGAAAGCCTTGGGGTAGCTCTAATCTATGCGCGCTGAGCAACTTCGTATCTGACAGTATCTTGCGGGTATTGCCATCGGCGACAATGATTCCTCCCGAGAGAATTACCGATCTTTCGCAGAGCTCCAAAGCAAAAGGTAAGTCATGTGTGACCATCAGAAGAGTGATATCCAGATTACGCACAATATCTGCCAACTCTCGCCGAGATGCCGGATCTAAGTTCGATGAAGGTTCATCCATCACAAGAATCTCAGGCTTCATAGCAAGGACAGTTGCTACCGCTACTCGACGACGTTGACCAAAAGAGAGGTGGTGGGGTGGGCGATCCACGAATTCATACATTCCTACGAGCTCAAGAGCCTCACGCACCGCGCTCTCGAGTTCTTCACCGCGCATGCCAGCGTTGTATGGTCCGAAGGCAACATCTTCACCAACAGTGGGCATGAAAAGTTGATCATCGGGATCTTGGAAGACTATTCCAACTTTATGGCGAATCTCGGAGATGGCTGCTTTATCTTCTGCATCAACTAACTTTCCGGCAACTTTCACAGCGCCTTGCATCGTCGGCAATATGCCATTGAGGTGCATCACGAGAGTTGTTTTGCCAGCGCCGTTGGGACCAAGGAGCGCTACTCGTTCACCCTTCTCTAGGGAGAGATTGACGCCAAAGAGCGCTTGATGTCCGTCAGGATACGCAAACGCCAATTCGCTGACTTCTAAACTCTTTGTCGTCATTGCTTTATCCAATCACAAGAAGAGATAGAGAGATGAGTGCTGCGAGAATTGGCAGAGAGAATCCTTGCAGTAATTCCTGGCGAGTAGCCCTATGGCGATGATCTTGAGGCATTGAACCCACATAGCCTCGAGAGACCATCGCAAGGTGGACTCTCTCGCCACGTTCATAAGATCGAATGAAAAGTGCGCCTGCGATTCTCATGCGCTCCATCTCATCATTCACCACATTCATATAACGGAGCATAAAAGTCGCAATCTGAATGATCAGAGTTGGGACACGGAGCGTTTCAAGACCACGGAGAAGTTCGCGTGCAGTCGTGGTGGAGGAGAGCACAATCGCAGTAAGAATCCCCAGAGTTCCTTTGGCGATGATTCCTGCACCAGCAATCAAGCCTTCCTCATAGAGCGAGAGACCAAAGAGTTCAACCTTCTCACCTGTTCCGAAGAAGGGCATTAAGAATGCGAAGAGTACAAATGGAATTTCAATCAGCGAGCGCGTAGCAACGGTTTTAATGGGGAGTTTTGCAATCAAGATCGCAAGGAAGATCAAGGCGAAAAAGGCCGCGTATGCGGTAACTCTCGTAATGGGGGTAGCAATTGCGACAATAATGAAGAGAAGCGCTGATAGAAC
>JBEATV010000049.1:0-6041 GCA_041161815.1 Actinomycetota bacterium
CAGTTCAGCCTGTAGCTAATGTGATGCACAAGCGCGTCGAGAAAGATCCGGCTTTTCTTGAGATGAATTATGGAGAATGGTCCGGACGTTCATTAAAGGAGCTTCGAAAAGAGAGCGGTTGGAAAATTATCCAAAGAACTCCGTCGCAATTTACTTTCCCGCAAGGAGAAGGCTTTACCAGCGCCGCTAATCGAGTCGAGCGTCAACTCAACAAACTATCTAGAAAATTTCCGAAGAAACGGATTCTTATCGTTTCACACGGGGATATCATCAAACTTGCAGCCGCAAAGGCGCTCAACATGGAGATTGATGATTTTCAACGAATCATTGTTGATCCATGCTCATTAACAGTTATTGACTGGAATGGATCAGAGCGCTCGCTTTTACAACTGAATCTGCCAACATCTCCTTCCTCTTTTAAGAAAACCCCCAACTTGCGAAACCGTCGTGTAATCGGAGGCGGCTCTGGTGTCTAGACGTGTCTATAACCTTGATGAGGTCGACCGATTCGTCCTGGGGACGGTGGGACAGCCCGGCGAGCGAGAGTTCTTCATCCAAGTTCGAAAAGCTGGTCAAGTGTTCTCTTTTTCTCTTGAAAAAACACAGTCACAGGCTCTCACAGAGAGATTTTCGGAGATCCTTAAAGAGGCACGCATTACGCAAGGTGCATTAGTACGAGATTCCGAGCCATTGGACACTCCTGTGGAATCCGAATTCCGATTAGGCGTTATGGCCATTACGTGGCAGTTTGATACCCAGATGATCAAGTTTGAAGCGCAAGGGATTTCGAATGATGACAGTGAAGAGATCTTTGAAGAGATTGCTGGAGATGACATCAGCGAAGCTCCACCTATCGTTCGTCTTACTCTTACACCAACTCAAGTGAGAACGTTTGTTTCGCGTGCTGCGGGTGTCATCAAGGCTGGACGTCAACCTTGCATGTTCTGTGGTGGTCCTATCAATATCGATGGACATATCTGTCCTCGTGCGAATTGAGCGTGACGATCTGATGACAGAAGATGATCTTCTATCTGGTGAGTTAGTTGTGGAAGGTCGCTTAGTCGATGCTTCTAATGCAACCCTCTATGGATTTGTTCAACAAGATGTATCGAAGAGAATTAACGTTGTATACAAGCCGGTTGCAGGGGAGCGACCATTGTGGGATTTTCCTGATGGGAACCTCGCCTCACGTGAAGTGGCTGCATACCTAATAAGCAAACATGCGGGATTGGATTGCGTGCCCACAACCGTTATGCGCGAAGGCCCTTTCGGAATCGGAGCGGTTCAAGAATGGATTGACGTTGACGAAGAGATTGACTTTATTGAATTCGCACAACAACCTCATCGTGACATTCGGCGCATCGCACTTTTTGATGTGATGATAAATAATACTGATCGTAAGTTTGGACATATCCTCATCAATCAGCAGAAACGAGTTTTTGGGTGTGATCACGGTGTTTCGTTTCATGAAGATTTCAAACTAAGAACTGTTCTTTGGCAATTTGCAGGAGAAGGTTTGTACCAAGAAGAGTTAGAGATTGTTAAGAATGTTCAAGAATGGATCGCTTCACCAGCATCTCAATATTTTCGTTCGCTCTTGACCGAAGACGAGGTTGGAGCCTGCATTGAGCGGCTCAACTCATTGTCGGAGGAGGGATTTCCTTTTCCTTCTGATGAATGGCCTGCGGTTCCTTGGCCACCTGTATAGATAGTTCTTTGTAGGCTTATCTAATGCGAGCTTGGCCCGATCTCTATTTTCCGCCCTCTTTGGACGGTATTGCACACCCAGCTCTATCTCTTTTTGACTCTTACAAGAAAGAGCGAGTTTCCATCGATGAGAGTGATATCTCGATGTATGTCTGTGGAATCACGCCTTATGACGCTACGCATCTAGGTCATGCCGCAACTTACATATCGTACGACTTAGTACATAGATATCTACGAGCATCCGGTAAGTCTGTTCATTTCGTCGAAAACATAACCGATATCGACGATCCCTTGCTTGAAAGAGCCAATCGTGATGGTTCCGATTGGCGAGAATTGGCTTTGTCACAGATTGAACTTTTTATAAGTGATATGACGGCGCTGAAAGTGTTACCACCCCAAGAGTATTCCGGCGTCGTTGAAAGCATGAGTACCATCATCGAGTCCATTAACTCTTACCTTGCAAGCAATTTGGCCTACAAAGTTGATGAAGATCTCTACCTCGACTTAGTGGCAACAGGGTTCGTACTCGAGGATTTGCCACTTTCTTATGAAGAAGCGCTGACGATTTTTCAAGAGAGAGGCGGTGATCCACAACGTCCTGGCAAACGTCATCCATTAGACCCGCTGTTATGGAGAGCGCGACGCGAAAACGAACCATCGTGGCAAGCCCCGTTTGGTGCGGGTAGGCCAGGTTGGCATGTCGAGTGCGTAGCTATTGCTCTGAACTTCCTGCCCGACAGAGAGAGATCGTCCATCACAATTCAAGGCGGTGGTTCAGATCTTTTCTTCCCGCATCATTTCATGACGGCGATGCAAGCCAAGGCACTCACCGGCAAAGAGTTCGCACAGTGTTATTCACATGCTGGAATGATTGGACTAGATGGCGAGAAAATGAGCAAGAGCAAAGGAAATTTGGTCTTCGTCTCGAAATTGCTTTCCAAAGGGGTAAAACCGCAAGCAATACGACTGGCGTTGATGTTGGAGCATTACCAGAGAGATCGAATGTGGAGTGCGAGTACTCTCGCGGAAGCTGAGGGCTTGATCAGTAAGATTGAAGAGGCGCTATCACGTACAGAGGTTGCTCCAACTCGTCCTGTTATTCAGATGATCGTAAACTGCTTAGCTGACAATGTGGACACACCAGGTGCCATCAGAGCGCTCGTAGATTGGTGCGATGAAACTCTACGGTGGTCGAGTGCGGAATCTGTAGGGGGTTCGGCAGGAGAGATGTCTCGTGCTCTTGATACTTACCTAGGGCTTGTTCTTTAAATCTCAGGATTGCGCCGGAGAAAACGTTCAACTTCTCGTGCAAGTGATTCACCAGAGATTTCCGGTAGCTCTGCAGCATCTTTAGAAGACTCGAGTTGTTTGACGTAATCACCAACTTCGGAATCTTCTGCGGCCATCTGGTCAACCTGCGATTCCCACGATGCGGCGCGTTCTGGTAAGTCTCCTTGAGAAATCGAAATCTCCAAAAAGTCTTCAAGTGCGTTAATGAGAGCAAGAGAAGCTTTCGGAGACGGAGGAGTAGATACATAGTGTGGAACAGCCGCCCAGAGCGAAACAGCATCTAGGCCACGTCGATGTGCGGCCTCTTGGAGAACGCCAACTATTCCGGTTGGTCCTTCATACTTTGAAATCTCTACGCCGAGTTTGGCTGCTACATCTGGATGCGCGCCGCTGCCCGTAACACTTATTGGCCTGCTGTGTGGAGAATCAGCCAAAAGTGCACCCATGGTGATCAGGAGCGAGACTTCGTAGTCATCAGCGAGATCAAGTAACTCAGAGGCGAATTTTTGCCACCGCATCGAAGGTTCAATGCCTTTAACGACCAAGAAATCATGGGCCAACTGAGGTGTGCTTACGGCGTACGCAATCGTGTTCGGCCAGATAATTTCGCGAACAACGCGCTCATCTACCCGGATTAAAGGACGATTGACTTGGAAATCGTAATAGTCCTCAGAATCCATTCGAGCAATTTCTTGATGCGTCCATACAGTAAGCAAGTGATTGATTGCTCCTGAAGCCGATTCGCCAGCGTCATTCCAACCTTCAAACCCTGCAATCATGATGGGATTTCGCAGCGGGAGCGAGTTCTCCGATATGAACATAGTAGAAGCCTACGATAAACTCCCTCTAGTGAGCGCGTCGAAAACTGAAGCATCAATCAGTAAAAACGCGTTGCGCGCGGGCAGCCTCCGTGAAGCATTGGCTACTCGCGTAGTCATCGCAGACGGCGCCATGGGAACAATGATTCAGGCCGCCAACCCTTCGCTGAATGACTTTCAGAATCTCGAAGGTTGCAATGAAGTTTTGAATATCACGCGCCCCGAACTCATCGCAGATATTCATCGTCAGTACTTCCAGGTTGGCGTTGATGCGGTGGAGACGAATACATTTGGCGCAAATCTAGCTAATCTGCTCGAGTACGAAATCCCCGAGCGGATTTACGAACTCGCTGAAGCTGGTGCTCGTATCGCCCGTGAAGTTGCAGATGAATTCAGCGCCAAAACCTCTGAACCTAAATGGGTTCTGGGCTCTCTCGGACCTGGTACCAAACTTCCTACTTTGGGACACACAACTTACGACGAACTCAAGTGTGCCTACGCTGAAGCATCACGAGGCTTGATAAACGGGGGCGTAGACGCGCTATTGATTGAAACAACGCAGGATCTTCTGCAGGCAAAAGCTGCTGTAAACGGGGCGCGGCAAGCAATTGCTGCTGCGGATCGTGACATTGTTGTGATTGCCCAGGTAACTGTTGAAACAACGGGCACTATGTTGCTCGGTTCCGAGATCGGAGCAGCGCTCAATAGTCTCGGCGCACTCGGCGTAGATCTCATTGGAATGAATTGCGCAACAGGGCCTTCAGAAATGAGCGAGCATCTTCGGTCATTAAGTCAATCCTCACCTATGGGTATTTCCTGCATGCCAAATGCCGGACTGCCAATCTTGAAAGATGGCGGTGCTTTTTATCCTCTTGGACCAGAAGAACTTGCTGATGCGCTCTCCGAATTTGTTGATCTCTATGGGATTGGACTCATTGGGGGTTGCTGTGGCACCACCCCAGAGCATCTCGCCGCAGTCGTAGCGAAACTAAAAGCACGCCCAAAAAGAACGAGACCTTCCTCTATGGAGGCGGGGGCATCATCGCTGTATCAATTCGTTCCATTTAGACAAGATCAGACATATATGGCAATCGGTGAGCGGACGAATGCCAATGGTAGTCGCGCATTTAGAGATGCACTTGTAGCCGAAGATTGGCAACGTTGTGTGGACATAGCAAAAGATCAAATCCGTGAAGGCGCACACATGCTCGATCTATCGGTTGATTACGTTGGACGAAATGGTGTCAGCGATATGACAGAACTTGCAAAGAGATTTGCAACAGCAATCACGCTCCCTATCGTCCTTGATTCAACAGAACCATCAGTCATTAAGGCAGGATTAGAGAATCTCGGTGGGCGTTGCGTGATTAACTCCGTCAACTACGAGGATGGCGATGGACCCGACTCGCGTTTTGCACGAATTATGCCTCTGGCGCAAGAACATGGCGCGGCACTTGTAGCCCTGACTATCGATGAAGAAGGTCAAGCACGCACCGCAGAATGGAAGGTGCGAGTCGGTAAGCGTTTGATTGCTGATCTCACCATCAAATGGGGGATCGCGATAGGCGACATTATTATCGATTGCTTAACCTTCCCAATAGCAACAGGGCAAGAAGAAACGCGACGCGATGGAATTGAGACCTTAAAAGCAATCAAAGAACTCAAGGATGAATTCCCAGCTCTGCAGACAACTTTGGGTATTAGTAATGTTTCTTTCGGTCTGAATCCTGCGGCGCGCGTTGTTCTCAACTCTGTTTTCCTTGCTGAGGCGGTTAATGCGGGATTGGATAGCGCAATTGTTCATCCATCAAAGATCATGCCGATGTCTCGCATCCCACAAGAGCAGAAAGATGTCGCTTTGGACCTCATTTATGATCGACGAATCTTTGATGGCGAGAACTGTGTCTATGACCCGCTAGCTAAATTCTTGCAACTCTTTGAAGGCGTCGAAGTAACCTCAAGTCGACTTTCACGAGCAGCCGAGTTGGCTGCGTTGCCGCTTCCAGAACGACTAAAGAGGCGAATTATTGATGGCGAGAAACAAGGACTTGAGGCAGACCTCGAAGAGGCGAGACTTTCAGGTTTAGCCCCACTTTTGATAATCAATGATTTATTACTAGATGGAATGAAGACCGTTGGCGAACTCTTTGGCAAGGGTGAGATGCAGTTGCCCTTTGTTCTGCAATCGGCTGAGGTAATGAAGAGTGCAGTTTCATTGCTAGAACC
>JBEATV010000084.1:0-2668 GCA_041161815.1 Actinomycetota bacterium
AGATGAATAACATCCAGTAGAAGTGTTATAGGTAAATGCATAATATGTTCCGTTGGTGCTTGTACTCATAGGGTTTGCAACAGGACTTATAACAGGGGGATTGGTGTTTTCGGTATACCATCGATACTCCTCGGGAGCCGTTGCACTGCCTGAAATAAAGATTGAATTTAAATTCACACTGTTTGTTGGCGGATTACATGCTGTATAGGTGGAAGTACCGTTTGAGGTAGGTGCAGTGGGCAATGCATTCACTGTTATGGTTACGAATTCGTTATCAGTACATCCATTTGCGTTTGCTCAATGATGGATTCTTACTTACGCCATTTCATAACATGGCTTTGATGTCGCCATATACAACCGAAGCTGATGTGGATGCTCACACCGCAGCTTTCCGTGCAATGTGTCAGGAATTAGTCAGTATCTGAAGTTCGTCGCTGGTCAATTCAATGACCGGCATTATTTCTTTAATCTGTTCAAGTTTTGTTGCTGAAGCAATCGGTGTTGCAACAGTTGGTTGAGCGCGAAGCCAAGCAAGAGCTACAGCTGCAACTGATGTGTTCTTATCTTGAGCAATCTGGTCTAACTTTTCAAGCATTCTCCAGCCACGTTCATTGGCATATGAATTTCCAACTCCAGTAGCACGCACTGATTCAACAGTAACTCCCGGGCGATACTTACCAGTAAGGAATCCACGAGCTAAGCCATAGAAAGGAATCTGAGAGAGGCCATTAGCTTTGAGAGTTGGCATCAGAGTTTTCTTGATCTTGGCTTGCTACGTAAGAAACTAAGCCCTGCGCCTTTGAGATGTTGAGAGATTCTTGCAAACGCTCAGGTGTGAAATTCGAAGCTGCGATGTATCTAACTTTCCCTGCCTTCACCAATGAATCAAAGGCGCCTAGCGTCTCCTCAATCGGAGTATCGGGGTCATCTTGGTGGGCGTAGTACAGATCGATGTAATCAGTTTGTAGGCGACGCAAGGAATCATCGCAGGCCGCTGCGATATTGGCGGGCTTGAGACCAGGTCGAGTATCGAGCTTTGAAACTTTGGTAGCAATGATCATTTCTCTGCGATTACCGCGCTTTTTCATCCAGTTTCCGATGATGGTTTCTGACTCTCCTCCCACATGTCCAGGAGCCCACTGAGAGTACATATCGGCGGTATCGACGAAGTTTCCGCCATTGTCGAAGTAATAATCAAGGACTAATTCAGAATTACTGACATCAGCGCTAAATCCAAAAACATTGCCGCCAAGACAGAGGGGGTGAACCTTGAGATCCGTATGTGGCAGCATCATCATTGTGGCATCGTATATCGATAGAGGACATCGCGTCCCCACTCAGTAAATCCCAGTGATTGATAGAGCTTGATAGCAGAGCTGTTGTTGGCATCAACATAAAGCATGGCGCTGAAGATTCCTTGATAACGCATGTGACGAAGTCCTGCGATAGTAACCGCGCGGCCGATTCCTTTACCAGCATGCTTGGGATCTACTCCCATGATGTAAATCTCTCCGATGGGATCATGATCATGTTCTGCTTCATCATGTGAATGCTTATGAGTATGCCCACCATGAATCTTGGTCCAACAAAATCCCGTCATCGCACTTTTTTCTTCAGAGATCAGAAATCCTTGCGGATTAAACCAATCTTCCTTAGTGCGCACTTCAAGGTCACGCGTGGTCCAATTACCTTGTTCTGGATGGTCAATGAAGGTGCGATTGTTCAATGCAATCCATTCATCGTTATCGATTCCAGGCAGGAAATTTCGAATGGCAATCTCTTGAGCTAATTCTGGGATGGGATCATTGAGCGATCGACGCATCTGAATAACGGTGCGCACACGTGTGAAACCATTTCGTTCTGCGATGTTCTTGGCCTCTGAAAGATCACCATGCGACCAGAGTCGAAGTGTGCCGCCGGCTGATTCTTGAAGAGCCTTGAGAAGTGATTGTCCGATACCGGCTTTGCGATGGCTGGGATGAACCACGAATTCTGCGCTGGGGCCTTCGACTTTATCGGTGAGATCTAGGTGGGCATATCCGACGACTTTGCCTGCGATTTCTGCGATGAAGTGAGTATCCGACTTATCTCCACCATGGCGTAAGTGAAGAAGAATGTGTTCGCTTACGGGGGGAATGCCATCGTTATCTGAAGCTGCGGCAATAAGTGCAAGGACTTGAAGTTGGACCTTCGAGTCAAGTCGATCAAGCTGAGTGATCAAGGCAGTCCTCAGACGCTGAGATCAGATTGAGATTGCTCTTTAGGGCTCGTATTAAAGCGATAACCAACGTTGCGAACAGTTCCGATAATTGCTTCAAATTCAGGACCAAGCTTTGAACGAAGGCGCCGGATATGAACATCGACCGTACGTGTTCCACCGAAGTAGTCATAACCCCAGATCTCTTGCAACAACTGTGAACGAGAAAATACTCGGCCGGGATGTTGGGCCATGTACTTCAGCAATTCAAACTCTTTGAAAGTTAGATCAAGTGAGCGGCCTTTGATCTTTGCGGTGTAGGTCTTCTCATCGATGACAACATCGCCGCTCTTGATCTCACCTGAAGTTGGATCCGCTGCAATGCGTTGGGCTTGCACTTTTCCAATAGCGATGCGGATACGAGCATCTACTTCGGCTGGGCCTGCGGTATCGAGAATGACATCATCAAAT
>JBEATV010000085.1:0-3384 GCA_041161815.1 Actinomycetota bacterium
CAGATCACAATCGGCATCGTTAACGCCGGAGCCCGCGATTCATTCATTCGCTCTGAAAGCGAACAAATTCTTATCGATGCCTTCGTTGAAGTCACAGGCATTAAGCGCAAGATTGAAGTGATTGTTGATCCCTCGGTCTCACCAAGTTCAGCTACCTCAAAAACAACTCGCACTGATGAAGATCCTGATGATGAAGTCCAACTCTCTGGTACCGAACTTCTCATGAAAGAACTCGGCGCCCGCGTCATTGCTGAGAGCGATAAGTAATGTACGAAGGAATTATTCAAGAGCTCATTGACGAACTCGGTCGCTTACCTGGCATCGGCCCAAAGAGCGCCCAACGCATTGCATTTCACATCGTTCAATCCGAACGCGTTGATGTCAATCGTTTAGTTGAAGTACTCCGTCTCGTCAAAGAGCGCGTGAAGTTCTGCTCTCAATGTTTCAATGTCGCCGAAGAAGAAGAGTGCAAGATCTGTCGTGATCCTCGTCGTGATAACTCCGTCATCTGTGTTGTCGAAGAGAGTAAAGATGTTGTTGCAATCGAGCGCACTCGAGAATTCCGCGGGAAGTATCACGTACTCGGTGGCGCCATCAGTCCGATTGATGGAATCGGCCCCGACCAATTGAAGATTCGCGAACTACTCACGCGCCTTGCCGATGACCGCATCACCGAGATCATCATCGCGACCGACCCCAACCTCGAGGGCGAAGCCACAGCTACTTACCTAGCTCGCACAATGAAGCCCCTAGGGATCAAGATCTCCCGTTTGGCATCGGGCCTTCCAGTCGGCGGAGACCTCGAATATGCCGATGAAGTGACCCTCGGTCGCGCCTTTGAAGGACGAAGAGCACTAGATCTCTAATAATGAGACGAACTCGGTCTCGCATTTCAAGATAAACCGCCATATTCCTTTTTTCTCTGCCAACATTGCCGCATGGGTCTGATCGTCCAGAAATACGGAGGCTCCTCCGTCGCTGATGCCGAGAGCATCAAGCGAGTTGCCGCCCGCATCGCGGCCACCAAGCGCTCGGGCCAACAAGTTGTCGTCGTGGTCTCAGCTATGGGCGATACGACGGATGAATTGATCGATCTCGCCAATCAAGTCTCACCAATGCCTAACGGGCGCGAGCTCGACATGTTGTTGACCGCGGGCGAACGCATCTCAATGGCGTTACTAGCGATGGCAATTTCAAATCTTGGACTTGAAGCGCGATCCTTTACAGGAAGCCAAGCCGGAATTATCACTACATCAACTCATGGCCGCGCGCGCGTTATTGATGTAACACCAAGTCGCATTCAAGAAGCACTTGCTGAAGGCGCAATCGCAATCGTTGCTGGATTCCAAGGCGTTGCACAAGATACAAAAGACATCACAACTCTTGGTCGCGGAGGTTCTGACACAACCGCGGTTGCACTCGCTGCTGCTCTTGATGCAGATGTCTGTGAAATCTATACCGATGTCGACGGAGTCTTTAGCGCCGATCCTCGAATCGTTCCATCAGCGCGCAAATTGAAATCAGTCACCTATGAAGAGATGCTCGAACTTGCTGCATCGGGTGCAAAGGTCTTACATCTTCGTTGTGTTGAATATGCCCGTCGTTTCAATCTACCAATCCACGTCCGCTCATCATTTTCAAATTTAGAAGGAACATGGGTCGTCAAAGACCAACCTGAAGGAGGAAGCATGGAACAAGCAATCATCTCGGGTATCGCTCACGATAAGAGCGAAGCCAAGATCACCATCGTCGGTGTTCCAGATCGCGCAGGTGTTGCTGCTCGCATCTTCCAATCGATAGCTGACGCCGACGTCAATATCGACATGATTGTCCAGAATGTTTCAGCCGCTGCAACAGGTCTTACTGATATCTCATTTACCTTGCCACGCTCTGAAGGTTCACGAACCACAAGTATTGTCCAAAAATTGCAAGGCGAGATTGGATTCCAATCAATTCAATACGATGATCAGATCGGCAAATTGTCATTGATTGGCGCTGGTATGCGTGGCTGATGCAGGCGTCAACATCGAGATGATTTCGACCTCTGAAATCCGCATCTCCATCGTCTGTCGCCAAACCGATGTCGAGCGCGCAGTTCAAGCCGCTCATACCGCATTTGATCTTGATGCAGACCAGATCGAAGCTGTTGTCTATGGCGGTTCAGGTCGATGAGTAAAAAACCTTCACTTGCAGTCGTTGGCGCTACAGGCGCTGTCGGTACAGTCATGCTCGATATCTTGAGCAAGCGCGAGAACGTTTGGGGTGAGATTCGTCTCATTGCATCTGCTCGGAGCGCGGGCAAGAAGTTGATGTGTCGTGGTGAAGAGTTAACGGTAGTTGCGTTATCACCAGAAGCATTCGATGGTATCGATGTTGCGATGTTTGATGTTCCTGATGAAGTTTCTGCTGAATGGGCACCGATTGCTGCATCACGCGGCGCAATCTGCGTTGATAACTCTGGAGCCTTTCGTATGGACCCAGAAGTTCCACTCGTTGTCCCAGAAGTAAATCCAGACGATGTGAAGAAGCGTCCCAAAGGAATCATCTCTAATCCAAATTGCACCACAGAAGTACACCCTCAAGGAATTAGTTGTCTCCTCTTATCAAGCGGCATCAGGTGCCGGCCAATCAGGTCTTGATACTTTGCGTGCGCAGATCAAAGAAGTTGCTGGTACTGCCGTCGGTGATAACCCCGGTGATGTTCGCACAGTCATTTCTGATAACGGCCCATTTCCGGCGCCACTTGCACTCAATGTCATTCCTTGGGCAGGTTCGCTCAAGAACGATGGTTATTCATCAGAGGAGCTCAAAGTCCGTAATGAATCTCGCAAGATTCTTGGCCTTTCTGATCTCAAGGTATCTGCGACCTGTGTTCGCGTTCCGGTGCTCACCACACACTCACTTGCAGTTCATGCTGTCTTCGATAGCGAAGTCTCTCGCGAAGAAGCCCAGAACATCTTGGCCAACGCAGCCGGTGTGAAGTTGGTCGATGATCCAGAGAATCACAAGTTCCCAACCCCTGCCGATGTCGTCGGTACTGATCCCACATGGGTCGGTCGTGTACGTAAGTCACTCGATAATCCGAAAGCGCTTGAACTCTTTGTGTGTGGCGATAACTTACGTAAAGGCGCAGCGCTCAACACTGCTCAAATCGCAGAGTTAGTGGCAAAAGAATTCAACTAATTTCTCCCTGTTAGTCTTGCTCCATGGCTGTAGTTGTCGCTGGATACACAGGTCTCGTTGGTTCTGCAATATTCGCAGAACTTCGAAATCGAAATATCGAGGCAATAGGAATCAACTCAAAGGTAGTTAACTTGCTTGATCGCAAGAGTACTTTTGATTTTCTCCAGGACCTAAAGCCAGAGGCAGTGATTGACGCAGCGG
>JBEATV010000050.1:0-9445 GCA_041161815.1 Actinomycetota bacterium
AAGTTCGCAGCGTTCCTCCCTTGAGTAAATCAACACCACCATCAATTGCTGCCCTTATGGAGGGAATTAGATATGCCTACAATCGAAAAGATCTTCTCGGAACATATGTTGTCGATCTTGCAGCCATGTTCCTTGCAATGCCGATGGCCCTCTTCCCATTTTGGGCCGATGCAATCGGCGCTCCTTATGCCCTGGGATTCTTTTACTCCTCTATAACCATTGGGGCGGTCATCGTGACCCTCGG
Source organism: Actinomycetota bacterium (assembly GCA_041161815.1). Classification (GTDB taxonomy): domain Bacteria; phylum Actinomycetota; class Actinomycetes; order Nanopelagicales; family Nanopelagicaceae; genus MAG-120802. Next base: position 245 of record JBEATV010000050.1, read on the forward strand.
TAGCGGATGGATGCGCAACTACCCGCACCATGGTCGGGCCGTTGTTATCGGAGCTTTGGGTTGGGGCGTGGCAATCGTGGTTGCTGGGTCCTCTGACTCACTTACCGTTGTCATCATTTCCCTTGTGATCGCAGGTGCATTCGATCAAGTCAGCGCACTCTTCCGCGGATTCATTTGGAACCAATCGATTCCCGACGAATTACGCGGTCGATTAGCAGGCATCGAGATGCTCTCCTACCTCCTTGGACCATTGGGAGGACAGGCCAGAGCCGGCGGAATGGCCGCGATGACTTCCCTTCGAACCTCCATCGTCGGAGGCGGTCTGCTCTGTATTGGATTCGTTGCCGTCATTGCTTCTGTCATGCCGAAGTTCCGAACCTACGATGTTCGGACCAATGAATTTGCCGTCGAACAGGCAAAAATTCGTCAAAATCGGGAAAAAATCTAAAAAATTTTTCCCCCTACCCCCGGGTAGCGTTGACAGAAAATTCGATTGGAAATTGCTAAAAAATGAAAAAATGCGGTTTTCACGCGTAAAAAGAGCCTGATTTCGAGGCCAAAAAACTCGAGATGCACATTTTTTTCAAAAAATGAATTGCGACACGCAGGCGGTTTTTTTCATCAAAATAGTGGAAAGTTTTCCTAATTACTGTCACGATTTGCCTTGAACAGGTTCGGTGACGGATCGAACCATTCTGAAAGGAACACTACGTGGCTGCAAAGCGTCGTAAGAAAGCTTCTTCAAAGAAAGCTGCTGCCCCAAAGAAGGCTGCTGCTCCAAAGAAGCGTCGTAAGAAGGCTGCTGCTAAGAAGGCTGCTGCCCCAAAGAAGCGCCGTAAGAAAGCTGCTGCCAAGAAGGCTGCTGCTCCAAAGAAGCGCCGCAAGAAAGCTGCTGCTAAGAAGGCTGCTGCTCCAAAGCGTCGTCGTAAGAAGGCTGCTAAGTAAGTTAGCACCAGAATTACAGATAAAGCCCGGCTGCATATGCGCCGGGCTTTTCTCTTTCTCTAGACTTTAAATCCGCACAACTCAGCTCTACTTCTCGGAGCTCTCTTCCACGAACTGCTTTCGCAGCTCCTCAGTGACATGGCCGAAGATTCCGGCCAACGCTTCTTGCTCCTTTACCGATAGCTGATCAATCAATCGTTTGCGCACACTTTCGACATGGCTCGGGGCTGCCGCAACAATCGCCTTAAGGCCTTTATCGGTCATTACTGCCCAATAGCCTCGACGATCTTCGACGCATTCCTCGCGACGTACCCATCCAGCTTTCTCCATGACCTTCATGCGATGTGAGAGTCGGGACTTGGAGAGCATCGCAAGTTCTGCCAATTCGCTCATTCGCATCCGGCGCCCTGGGGCATCTGAAAGTTGAGCCATTACTTCATAATCGGCCATTGTTAAATCATGGCCATCGAGATCGGCATCGAGGGCTTCCAATAATCTGCGCGATGCAATGATGTAGGCGCGCCACGCCTTCATTTCACGTGGATTTAACCAACGCGGAGCGCTCTTTTTGGCCATGGCTTGAGAATACGCGAAAAACCATTTAGTTGAAAGTTGAACAAGATAGCGGCACGTTTCAACTAAATGTTGTATTTATACTACATAGCATATATGCTACTTGCAACATGAGTAGACAACCAGAAGAACCGATTTTCAATCGTATTGAAGAACTGCGGCTTGAAAAGGGGCTCTCCCGCCAACAGCTAGCGGATGCCGCCGGGGTCCACTATCAAACCGTCGGCTATCTCGAACGCGGCGAATACAACCCGTCTCTCTCTTTGGCACTCAAGATTGCCCAAGAGCTCGGCGTTGAAGTAGACACACTCTTCTCATTGACTCCATTTAGAAAGGCGAAGAGCAATGGCTAAAAAGAACAAGATCTATTGGATGGAAGGGGTCACTGAAAAAGGCGTCCGAGCCCTATTGACCGATGAGAATTCGAAGTTCAAGTGGCTTCGCCTTCAGCGAAACCGTCGAGTCCTCGTCGTGATGATGGCTTTGGGATTAGTCCTCACCGCTAGTGGCAGCTATTGGACCAGCATCAAGAAACGACTCAACCTCGAATCTGAAACTGAGATCATGGTTTTTTCCATCGCAGCAATCTTCGTCATTCTCTCTGTCGTGGGCGGCTATAGCTTCTTGCGCGTTAGCGTTCGGGGCATTGCTGATGCTCCCGATGAACTCTTGGATGAGAGGCAGATTCAAGTGCGTAACACCTCTTTTAGATATGCCTACATGGGAATGGGATACATAGTTCTTATCTTGTTCTTGCTCACGATTTATGGCCCAAGGTTGGAGCTCTTTGGATCTGATGGTGCAGATGCCAGTTTCTTGCTCATCTCCACAATGTTTGTTTATGCCTCTCTGCCTTCAATGATTCTTGCCTGGCGCGAGAAGGACATCTAAATGAGCGAGGAATTAGTCGAATCCACCCCATTGCGGCCACGTTTGTGGCGCTGGATTGTTGGCACTATCGTCATTGTGATTGCCTGGCAGGGTATTGGGCTCTTACTCACCGTCGGAGCCGCCGCGTTCTTTGATTACGACCTGGAGCTGCTCTTCTCTACCGATGATGCCGATCTAGCAAAAGTTCGAGAGCTCACCCCCTGGAGCACTGCGGCCACAGTCCTCATCTCTTTCATTCCTCTCTTTATCGCAACCCTGCTGGTCTATCGACTCTTGCTCAAGCGCAATGTCAAGCAACTCTTCACATCATTTGAGAAGTACTCATGGAAGCGCACCTGGATTGGGTTTGCCTCGCTAACTCTGATCTCTACGACTTTCGGTATCGGTGACTTCATTTTGAATCGAGACACCTACACCTGGAACTTCGATCTCTCTGAATTCTTGCCATATCTGGTTATCGCGCTAACTCTGCTGCCGATTCAGACAACTGCTGAAGAGCTCTTCTTCCGTGGCTGGCTCCAGCAATGGCTGGATAACGGCAAGAAGAAACAGTGGAGTATTTCCCTCATTAGCGGAGCAATCTTCGCCCTGCCTCACTTGGCCAATCCCGAGGTTGCCGGCAATGAGCTGCTCTTCCCAGTCATCAGTTATGGAGCCATCGGATTCATGCTGGCCTGGGTGACCTACCGTGACAAAACGCTAGAGATGGCGATTGGGGCGCACTTTGCAAACAATCTCTTGGCGGCCTTGGCCTTTTCGACCGAAGACTCGGCACTACCTTCAGTAAGTCTCTTCACTATCCCCGAGGTTGCATGGGGACCTGCTGCGGTTTTCTCGGTCATCATGATTCCGATTTTCATTTGGCTGACAGGTAAGTGGAAGGATAAAGTCTCCGTATGACCCAAAAAAGCGGTATTTTTCAATCAAATTTCAAAGCAGCAATCCGTCCTCAAGATGACATGTACCGACATGTCAATGGTGGCTGGCTCGACACAGCTGAGATCCCATCCGATCGCGCAGCAGATGGAGCCTTCTATTTCTTACGCGATGAGTCCGAGCAGAATGTGCGTTCGATCATCGAAGAATTAGCCGCCACTGGTGGGCCACATGGCTCAAACGCACAGAAGATTGGTGACCTCTATGCCGATTTCATGGATGAGATCGGTGACCTCTATGCCGATTTCATGGATGAAGCTCAAATCGAGAAGTTGGGTATCTCCCCCATCGCTGATGATGTCGCGAAAGCTCAGAGCTTCACCAACCTTGAAGAGTTCACTGCGCTCTTGGGTAAGTTTGAATCTCGTGGCCTCGGTGGCTTTCTCAATGGTTGGGTAACTGCTGACGCATCTGACCCCACGACCAACATCGCATACATCTATCAGGGCGGCATCAGCCTTCCTGATGAGGCCTACTATCGCGAAGAGACCCATGCCGAGGTTCGCAGCAAACTCGTCGCTCACATTGAGCGGATGTTTGATTTAGCGGGAATTAACGATGGCGCTAACCATGCCCGACGAATTATGGAGCTCGAAACCGAGATCGCTTCCTATCACTGGGATACGGTCCGTAGCCGCGATGCAGTACTAACCTTTAATAAGAAGACCTTCCAAGAGATTGCCGCCCTTGCAGCGCCCTTTAATTGGCATCTATGGGCAGATAACGCGGGCGTTCCACGCTCGGTGCTCGATTCCATCGTTATTGCACAGCCGGACTTCATCGAGAGCATGGGCAAACTCTTTGCAGACTTTGATCTGGAGAAATGGCGTTCCTGGTTGACCTGGCACTTAATCTCAAGTGCGGCTCCATACTTAAGTAGCCCCTTTGTCAATGAAAATTTCGCCTTCTATGGCACCACCCTTACAGGAATTCCCGTGCTTAAGGAACGTTGGAAGCGCGGAGTTGCCCTGGTTGAAAGCGCGTTAGGAGAGGCTGTCGGTCAGTTCTACGTCGATCGCCACTTCCCTGCTGCAGCCAAAGCCCGCATGGTCGAACTCGTTGCTAATCTCATTGAGGCATATCGTGTCAGTATCAATTCATTGGATTGGATGACCGATGAGACCAAGGCCAAGGCCCTCGATAAGTTAGCCAAGTTCACCCCAAAGATCGGGTATCCAGATAAATGGCGTGATTACTCCGATCTTGAAATCAAGCGCGGCGACCTCGTGGGCAATCTCGCCCGCATCTCGAAGTTCCGCGGCGATTTCGAATACAACAAAGTCGGTAAGCCCGTTGATAAGAGTGAATGGTTGATGACGCCACAAACTGTCAATGCGTATTACCACCCGCTGATGAATGAAATCGTCTTCCCTGCTGCAATTTTGCAACCTCCATTCTTCGACTTAGAGGCTGATGATGCGGCAAATTACGGCGGCATTGGCGCAGTTATTGGACATGAAATTGGTCATGGATTCGATGATCAAGGATCGCGCTATGACGGAGATGGAAATCTCTCGAATTGGTGGAGCGATAAAGATCGCGAAGAATTTGAGAAGAGAACTTCAAAGTTGATTGCACAATTCAACGATCTCGCTCCTGAAGAAGTACCTGACACCAAAGTCAATGGCGCACTTACTATCGGTGAAAATATCGGTGATCTTGGTGGCTCAACGATTGCATACAAGGCATACAAAATTGCTTTGGGTAATCAAGAGGCGCCCATCATCGATGGATTTACCGGCGACCAGAGATTCTTCCTTGGTTATGCCCAGATCTGGCGTTCGAAGATCAGATCCGAGGCGATGAAGGTGCGACTTGCGACCGATCCCCACTCACCTGGTGAGTTCCGCTGCAATCAGATCTTGAAGAACCTCAATGAGTTCCATCGCGCATTCGACGTCAAAGCTGGAGATGCGTTGTATATGGACGAGAGCGAACGAGTTCGAATCTGGTGATTTAGAGCGTCTGCGACTTAGTTTCGTCGCGGTGCTTGCGTAGGTAAATCATGAATGGCGTTCCACCGGTACCGACCGCCGATGGGTTTCCAGGCGCTTTTTGCGCTTGGGCATGAATGTATTGACCTGCGTACTCCAGATGCATAGCGCGGAAGTCGCCGACCAATTCAACCGATTCATTGAAGAGCGCCGTTGTGGACGGGCGATTGGCTTTCTTCACGAAGTCGCGGACTGATGGGCCGGATTCCACGGCTTCAATAAAGGCTACGTGCTTGGGAGGCATGTATTCGCGCATCTCCATGAGGTACTCGCGGAGTTCATCTCGCTCATGTTCGATGCCCAGTACTCCATCAAGAGCGGGAACGATGGCGCTTTGTGCGCCGGTTTCGCCGCGATATGTCATCCCTTTGCCACCAAGAGCATCTACGCCTTCATAGACAACGCCATTGGGCAGAGCAGGATTGTTTCGCCAACCAAAAATATACGGACGAACGCGATGGAAGTAAACATACGGGTCACACTTCTCAGGCATACGCGCCAGCACGTCATACATGCTCTTAATGCCATCTCTCAGTTGCGTTAAAGCTACATCGAGAGCGTCAGCATCGTTGGCAACAACAGCGTTCTGGGCCAATTCGATTGCGTGAAGAGCGATTCCAGCTTTCTTCTCGATATCGATATGAATCAGAATGAACCATTCTTCATCCTGACCACCCAAGAAACATTGGAGAAGCGCAATATTGCCGCACTCAATCTCCTTTTTCGGATCAAGGCGATACCAGTTATCGATCGAATATGAGACATAGCTAAGAATGGGAGGGCGTCCCACTTTTACTCCAAGTTCATACCAAGGCTGTGCCAGAACTGCTGGAATCACATGCGCAGCTTCATTTTCAGACCATTGATATGCCATTCCGATATAAGAAAGTGCCAACATTGCTCGACGGATCTCACCTTCGGTGGTGAGGGCATCCATCTTGAAAGGTGGTAGAGCCTTAACACGTGAACGGAAATCAGAGCCCATCAAATACTTGGGTAGATTGCGAGCCATCTCATCCCATGCTTCGTTGGCAGCCGAGAGCGAACGAACTGGATCTTGGTGTTGCATGTACCCGAATTCGCGAGAGATGCCGAAATCTGCCAGCGAAACCGGTTTTGTCATGGAATTAGTGCTTGCCTGCTAGGCGAGCCTCGCGACGCTTCTTCTGTTCGGCAGGATCTGGAACAGGAACCGCTGCGATAAGTCGCTGGGTATAGGAATGCTTTGCGCGCTTCAAAATATCATCGCGCTCGCCTTCCTCAACCAAGAGACCATTCTGCATAACTGCAATTCGGTGAGCCAAGATATCTACGACCGCAAGGTCATGGCTGATGAAGAGGCAAGCAAACTTCAACTTATCTTGGAGTTCAAGCAAGAGTTCGAGGAATCGCGCTTGGACCGAAACATCGAGAGCAGATGTTGGTTCGTCAGCAATCAAAAGATCAGGCGTGAGAGCAAGTGCTCGAGCAATACCTACACGCTGGCGTTGTCCACCCGAGAGTTCGTGAGGGAAGCGGTTGCGATAAGAACGAGGTAACTCGACCTGTTCAAGGAGATCTTCGACTTTGTGGTTGAGCTCGTCGCCCTTAGCAAGTCCGGCAAGAAGAATCGGCTCGCCGATTGATTCGCCGATTGGTAGACGTGGATTCAACGATGATGCAGGATCTTGGAAGACGATGCCTGTGTGGCGACGAATGGGGAAAAGTTCTTTCCATGACGCATTGGTGATGTCTTTACCGACAATCTCAAGCTTGCCTGCCTTGATTGGCAACAAACCGATTGCAGCGCGACCAACAGTGGTCTTACCTGAACCTGATTCACCAACAAGGCCAACAATCTCACCTGGGTAAATCTCAAGATTGAAGTCACGGACAGCCACGAACTCTGGGACTCGGCCACGCTTTGGATAAGCAATGGTGACGTTCTCCATTTTCATAACTGGAATCTGCTTGCGGGCATTGGGATCGAGAGCGCGTTTTGCAGTTGATCCAAGTTTAGGAACAGCAGCGAGAAGCTCCTTGGAATACGGGTGTTGAGGGCGATTGAAGATCTGATCTGAAGTGCCATGTTCGACAGTATTTCCATCCTTCATAACCAAGATTTCGTCAGCCATATCAGCAACAACGCCCATGTCATGGGTGATCAAGAGAATTGCAGAGTTGAGTTTGGTGCGAAGTCCGCGCATCAAATCGAGGATTTCAGCTTGAATGGTTACATCAAGCGCTGTTGTTGGTTCGTCAGCGATCAATAGCCCAGGATCGCAGGCAAGTGATTGAGCGATCATTGCGCGTTGGCGCTGGCCACCAGAGAGCTGGTGTGGGTACTTATTAAATGATTTCTCTGGGTCTGGGATTTCAACCATAGAGATCAACTCAATAGCGCGCTCGCGAGCTTGATTTGGACCCATATCAAAGTGAGTGCGGAGAGTTTCAACGATCTGGAAACCGATTGTATAAACCGGGTTGAGCGCAGTCATTGGCTCTTGGAAGATGTATGCAACTTCTTTTCCGCGAGCATTTCTGAGGGTTGCCTTAGAAGCACCAAGCATCTCTTGGCCCTTAACTTTGACTGAGCCAGAAGTGCGTGCGTTTGAGGCAAGCAGGTTCATGATTCCCATAGCGGTGGTGGACTTACCTGAACCTGATTCACCAACGATGGCAAGAGTCTTTCCAGCATGGACATCAAAGTTCATCTTGATGGCTGCTGGGTACCAGACACCATCCACCCAGAATTCAACGGTGAAATCGCGTACTTGAAGAACTGGTTCGTTCATTTAGGCAGCCCTTCTTTCGTTACGTGAGAGGATAGCGAGGTGACCAACGCCGAAACCTTCCGACCACGTAGTGGTTATGTCATGGCCTTCAGCGCCTTCTTTGCTATTAGCGCCTTCGGATATATCAACATTCTTGATTACGGCTTTAGCGGCGGAATTACCAGCATTACTTGGGGTCTGGTTTTGAGCGCCATCTTCTACTTGATTTTCATACATCCCAAGGTCGTCTTCTTTGATGAAGGTTTGACCATCGTTAATCCTTTGAAAACCATCACTGTGGGTTGGCACGAAGTCGACGATATCGATGCACGATTCACTATGTACATCGTCAACAAGATTAGCGGCGAGAAGATCCATGCTTTTGCCGCTCAAGCTCCCGGCAGATATCACAGCAGAACTGTTCATCCCAATGAAGTTAAAGGAATGCGAGTCGGCGACAGCGGAATGATCCGCGCTGGCGAAAGCCCCCGCACTAGTTCTGGAGCTGCCACCGCTATTGCACGTGCTCGTCTCGAGCAGTTCCAACGCTTTGAAAGCCAAGGAAGTATCGCTTTCTCCAGCGAATTCAATAAGCGAGCAACAATTGCTTTCGTAGCACTCGTTTTCATAGCACTCGTAACTCAAGTTATTCATTCTTAAGCGACCTCTGCGCGGCTCTCGAGTTTGCGGGCGTTAGCCTTATCTTTGCGGCTCAAGCGGCGGCGTTGACGAGGATCGAACGCATCGCGTAACCCATCACCAATGAAGTTGATGCAGAGCGCAATCGCAATGATGAATAATCCTGGATACCAGAAGAGCCACGGACGAGTCGTGAATGCATCTTGGTAAGTCGAAATTAGTAGTCCTAGAGAAACATCAGGCGCTACAACTCCAAAGCCAAGATAGCTCAGTGCAGTTTCAGTCAAAATCGCACCTGACATCAAGAGAGTGACAGAGACAATGATGACACCGACTGCGTTTGGCAAAATGTGCTTAAAGATAATGCGGCGATTTCCAGCGCCAGCGACACGTGCGGCATCGACGAATTCTCGCTCACGTAGCGTTAAGAACTCACCTCGAACTAGACGCGATAGTCCAGTCCACGAGAA
>JBEATV010000051.1:0-5711 GCA_041161815.1 Actinomycetota bacterium
CGCGCTAAAGGAATGATGGTGCGGTTCTGTGCGCCGATGCGACCAACTTCATCACCATTGGCGTATTGGATAACCGTGGCTTGAGAATTTACATACTCATTGGGATCAGGGATATCGGTGGTGAAATATGCGATTGCAAATGCGGTGGCGCCGATAAGAAAGAAGAAGCCGCCGATCTTCATGATCAGACGAACACCTTTTTTCTGTAACCACTCCATGTGTAAAGGGTATCTCTAGCTATGCGCTCGTTAGAGGGTCTTGACTTTGCGAGGCGGTTTTCGATCGCGTCCATCGCCCAATAAATATGAGGCAGAGAGGTGATTCCAACCGCAACCAAGACAGACTTCAACGACATAGACGCGGAACTCGCCAAATTCGGATTGCATCTCTTCTAGCTCTGCATTGTTCTTAATGCGACCTGAATATTGTCCGAGTTGGTCACCAAATGTGTATTGCAGTTCGATGACTTTATCTTTGCGGCACATAGGGCAATCGCGGTCGGTTTGTTCGCCATGATGTTTAGCGGCGCGACGAAGGTATGGGTCAGCATCGCAGGCATCTGATGTGGTGTTAAGACCACGGTAGATGCTGGCGATTGTTGCGCGCTTCTTGAGAGTGAAGTCAACATATGCGCGTTTGGACCACATGGAGCAAGGATAAAGCCAAATACTTAACTACGCTTTCTCTGTGAGATTCCGTGAAGCTATCCGTCAAACTGCTGTGGGAAAACTCCTCGCAGTCCGTTGGATGGGACAACTCACTGATGGAATCTTCCAATCTGCGCTGGCATCTTTTGTGCTCTTCTCGCCAGAGCGCCAACCTGATGCGAAATCTGCTGCGGTTGCATTTGCGGTGGTACTACTTCCATATTCTTTAGTGGGACCTTTTGTTGGCACGATTCTGGATCGAGTTTCACGCCAACGCGTCATTCTCTTTGCCAATCTCTTCCGCGCCTTCACGCTTATCTTTATCGCCGGGTTAATCCGTAATGGTGCAACTGGAGTCGAACTCACAATCTTTGTCTTATTGGCATTTGGTGTGAATCGATTAATTCTGGCTGGACTCTCTGCAGGTCTTCCTCTCCTCTTTGATACATCAGGAACAGAAGGACGTAACACTCTCGTCTCAATCAATGCCACTGCAGTAACGGGTGGAACAGTTTTTGTAGTTCTTGGTGGTGGAATTGGAATCGGAATTCGAGGATTACTTGAAGGACGAGTCAGCGCCAATCAAGCTGATGGAATCTTGATTCTGGTCTCGGCGACAACATTCTTGATTGCAGGTTTATTGGCGCTGCGGATAAAGCGGGAACAACTTGGTCCTCTGCCACATGAAGTGAAAAAGCAGAGCGTTGCTGCGGCTTATCAAGAGATGATTGAAGGAGCGCGCTTTCTCTATCGAATCCGTGATTGCTTTCGAGGAATCACTGCGACGGCGGTACAGCGTGGTGGTTTAACGGCCTTAGTTTTGATGGCTTTACTGTTAAATCGCAATACCTTTAATGATCCTGCCGATCCTGAAGCAGGGTTAGCAGGTTTTGCTTTTGCGATTACTGTGGCTGGAGTTGGAATAACGATTGGCGCCATCATCGCACCCTTTGGTGTTCAACGGTTTGGTCGTCATGCATGGATTAGATATTCACTCTATGCCAGCGCGGTTTTACCTATTGCTTTAGCTTTTGAACAGAACCAATTCTTCCTTGTTGCGACTGGATTTTTTGCTGGTATGGCGGGCCAAGGTGTGAAAGTCACTAACGATGCACTTGTGCAATCAAAGATTGTCGATGAGTATCGCGGTCGAGTATTCGCAGTTTATGACGTGATGGTTAACGCTGGAATTGTCTCAGGTGCAATCATTGCGGCATTTATTTTGCCGGCTGATGGAGTATCGGCTGTGTTGCCAGCGCTTATTGCTCTGGTCTATGTTCTTGTGGCGCTGGTGTTATTGCGTCCCCAACAATTCAATTCAGATTTCAACTCTGGTTCTTAGCCCACCATTCGCGCAACTCTTTTTCTGCGCGCTCTTCACCTAAGGGGCCATGTTCTAGTCGTAGCTCAAGTAGATACTCATAAGCCTTACCAACAAGGGGGCCGCCGGAAATTCCCAGAAGTTTCATGATGGCATGTCCATCGAGATCGGGTCTGATCTTGAGAAGCTCTTCTTCCTCCATCAAAGCCGCAATTCTTGATTCCAGATCATCGTAATGAGCGGCGAGACGTTCAGCTTTCTTCTGATTGCGCGTTGTGCAGTCTGCGCGAGTTAATACATGTAAGTGTGTAAGTAGATCGCCGGCATCGCGGACATAGCGACGGACTGCTGAGTCAGTCCATGCTCCATCGCCATAACCATGGAAACGAAGGTGGAGGAAGACCAATTGCGATACAGATTCCACTAAATCATGGTCAAAACGGAGCTTTTTCAGCCGTTCTTTTGTCATGCGAGCCCCGACAACTTCGTGATGATGGAAAGAAACTCCACCACCCGGGATTAACGCACGGGTCTTAGGTTTACCAATGTCATGTAAGAGCGCAGCTAAACGGGCAACAAGATTGGGGCCGCCTAAGCGATCTTCATGGGTAATGGATTGCTCGAGAACTGTCAGGCTATGTTCATAGACATCTTTATGGTGATGGTGTTCATCAATCTCTAAACGAAGTTTTGGAATCTCAGGTAAGAACTTCTCACAGAGTCCAGTATCAACCAAGAGCGTGATTCCGATTCGTGGGTTTTCTGACATAAGAGTCTTAGTGAATTCATCACGGATACGTTCGGCAGAGATGATTGAGAGACGATCTGCCATTTCTTTCATGGCGTTGAGAACGCTCTCTTCAATTGCAAAACCTAATTGCGCTGCAAATCGCGCCGCACGCAACATACGTAGTGGGTCATCAGAGAAAGAAATTTCAGGGGAAATGGGGGTACGCAAAGTTTTATGAAGTAAGTCAGTGACGCCATTATGTGGATCGATAAATTCTGGAGTATCGGTTGTTAACTCAATCGCCATCGCATTGACGGTGAAATCACGACGCGCAAGATCGCCCGCAATATTGTCCCCGAAATCAACGTCGGGTTTACGAGAATCACTTTCGTAACTATCAGATCTATAGGTTGTGACTTCAAATGTCACACCAGATTTCTTCGCGCCAATCGTTCCGAATTTAGCGCCGATATCCCACGTTTCTTCGCCCCACTTCTTGAGAATTTTCTTCGAGTCATCTGGGCGCGCATCAGTCGTAAAATCTAAATCATTTCCTAATCTGCCCAATAATGAATCACGGACTGGGCCGCCAACGAGAGCAAGGCGAAAACCCGCAGCTTTGAAATGCACTGCAAGATCGAAGGCCAACGGTGCGCGCTCTCGAAGTGTGGCTATCGAAATCTCGCTCGCTGCTGAAAGTGGCGTTTCCATATGTGTCCAAGGTTACCGACGAAGCAGCGCCGAGTAGGCTTGCTCTATGACCCCGGCACCTGGTGCGGGCGGCGAAGAAGTTAAGAAGAAACGAAAGCGTAAGCGCTCTCGTTCCAAGTCTTCACAACGCTCACACCCACATAATTCCAATCCCAATAATCCAGCGCAGAAAAAACCTGCTCACAAGCGCCCTTATGCGCGCAGAGTCGATGAAGTCAGCGCTGGTGGACTTGTTATTGATAGCACCGGCACTAAAGGTTTATTAATTGGTCGAATCGATATTAAAGATGTAAAGCGCGAACGTTTGCTCTGGTCTCTTCCTAAAGGCCATATCGAACCGGGTGAAACTCCAGAACAAGCAGCAGTCCGAGAGGTTCGTGAAGAAACCGGTATTGAAAGTCAGATTGATAAGTCACTGGGCATTATTGATTTCTGGTTTATGGCTGGTGGGAAACGAATTCACAAAACCGTGCATCATTTTCTCTTCAAAGAAACTGGTGGCGTGATTGCGCCGCAAGTGAGTGAAGTTGATGATGTCCAATGGTTTCCTCTCGATCAAGTAGTTGAGAAACTTGCTTATCCTGATGAGAAGAAACTTATTGCGCGATCTAAAGAGTTGCTGCCATGAAGCGTATTTTCTCTTCGGTCTTGGTATCGCTAGCGCTTATGTTGACTGGTGTTACACCGGTTCAGGCAGATACCTTGATAACAATTGCTGGACCTTCAGAACAATTAGCTGATGGTCGTTATCTGAGCAACAACCTTGCTATTTCGATTTCACCAGGTGGTGAACTTGCTAATTCTTTAGTCAATGTGGCGCGAGGTACGCGTACGTGGGTGATTGATCCAGCCGTGCTTGAAGAGGTAGCTGATCTCGTTGATGGCTATGTGTACCTAGACCCTAATGGCGAAGAGGTTGCGGTTGAAGAATTTGTTGTTGCGCAAGAGTGGTTGGAATTATTGAAGGTTCTATCTCGTAACGACAGAGTTGTTGCGATTACCTATGGAGGTCCCTCAAGCGCGTATTTGCAGCGTTATGCCCCTGGTGAACTATCGCTCTACAACCAACTCTCACAGAGCAGACTTGCACTATTGATGGGCCGAGATGTGGTTGCACCTGGTGTTGGTGTTAATGGGTCCACAAATTCCGCCCTTGTCGCACGTAATTCTTACGCTTTAATGCGCAAAACAATACGCACTATTAATACGGTAGTAACAACAATCGATGTAGAAAATCTGCGATTAGGAATTGCAAAGACTTTAAACCCAGAACTCTCTCAAGAGCGTGCTCTAGCGCTCACTGAGAGTTATCGAGATCAGGTTGCTGAATTTGCAAATCGATTACGAGTATCACCTGGCAATTACACAATTACTGCATCGCGCTACGATCTTCCAGTCACTGTCATTAATGATTTTGATCAACAAGTAACGGTCGACCTTGAAATCACCACAACAAATAGTCGCGTAGTCGTTGGTGAGATTCCACGCATCACAATTGATGCTAATTCTCAATTACAGATCAAGGCTCCGATTGATGTTATTGCTTCAGGCGAGACCGCTCTACGTCTACAACTACGGACGACTAAAGGCAGCGCAATCGGAGAAATCGAGCGCATTCCATTGCGACTCGCAGTTATTTCACCGATTACCACCTGGTTTACGACGGGAATGGCGATAATTCTTTTACTCGCAGCGGTCATCCAGAGCGTGCGACGAGTGCGGCGGAGGAAGCATGATGAATGACGATGACGCTCGTCTGATTCGCTCATCGTCTGTGATGGGACTTGGAACCATCATCTCTCGCGTTACAGGACTAATAAGAAATTTACTTCTTGTTGCCGCTCTTGGTACTGGAATTCTCGGCGATGCTTATAACGTCGCTAACACAACGCCAAATATTCTCTATAACTTACTTATTGGTGGAGCGCTCTCAGCAGTTTTCGTGCCACAGATTGTCCGTTCGTTGCGCGATTCCGATGGCGGAAGTGCTTATGTCAGCCGTTTAGTTTCACTGATTAGCACCGCGTTGTTATTCATCACTGTTCTGGCGATGATTTTGGCGCCGCTATTCATTTCGATTTATGCCCCAACATTCACTGGTCGCTCCCGTGATGTAACGATTGCCTTTGCGCTGTATTGCCTGCCACAGATTCTCTTTTATGGGTTATTTGGAATCCTCGGCCAAGTCGCAAACGCCAAAGAACGCTTCGGACCGATGATGTGGGCTCCGATTGCCAATAACCTCTTAGTGATAGCGCTCTTTACCTACTTCCTATCAGTCACAGATGAGATCTCTCTACAA
>JBEATV010000015.1:0-15670 GCA_041161815.1 Actinomycetota bacterium
CGAATGTATAGTTCTCGCAGCTTAGGACGATTAGCGCAGCGGTAGCGCACTTCCTTGACATGGAAGGGGTCACTGGTTCGATCCCAGTATCGTCCACGCTTAGATCGTTTTCTTCATGATATGCAGGGTTCGTTTTGGCTTTAGTAATTCATCAAACTTCTCATAGCCGCGTTTGAGATAGAACTCCAGTTGATCCTCAGTCCATAGATACACAAGTTCAATTCCATAATCGCGAGCTCTCGCCTCCATCAATTCGAGTACCTGCGAACCAATCCCACTACCTCTCAAATCTTCTCGTACGACAAAGGCGCATAGCCAGGGCTTGAGATGTCGATACTCCTCAAGATCATCAAAATCGCATAATCCGATGACGGCAAGAACTTCATTGGCATCCTCAGCTACTGCAAGAAAAAGCAGCTCTTTGGAGTCAGTATTCGAATCCCATGATTCGTAATCTCCGTTCAAGACACGGCTATAGAAACTTCGCCAATCATCAGCTGTGAATTCCTCCTTGCCTTCTCCCCACAAGGCAAGACTCCAAGCCAGCGGCTTGGCAAGAAGATCGGGTTGAGATCGAGCAGGAATCAAGCGGAGAGGCGACATGAATTTGTTAAACCTTTCTCGCGCGCGACTAACTTCCTCCAATAGTTTGCCGTTAATCCATGATTAAATCCACATATGGGTGCAAACAATCAGATGCCATGCGACTTCTGCCAACAGCCGTACGATCCTGTAGCTACTCGTTGGCTATGCCCTCATTGCCACATGAAGACTAATTGCTGCGATGGCGCTCCTTGCGACATTCCTTATGCTGAGATTGTTCCCGTGGAAAGCAAAACAAGTATCAACGAGCCGAGAAGTAATCGATAGACAACAAAAGGCATAAAACTCTTTGTTTGCACAAATTTCATTAACCATGCGATAACGACGTAGCCAATAACAAAAGCGGTAACTGTGGCAACCGTTGTCTCAACTAGTGAAAATGTATTTGTATCTTCTGAGAGAGAATTCAACAGCTCGTACGTTCCGCTTCCAAGAACTGCGGGAATCGCGAGTAGAAACGAATAGCGCAAGGCAGCGTCACGCGTGTATCCCAAAGTTCGACCCATAGCGATTGTTGCGCCCGAGCGAGAGACGCCAGGAATAAGTGCAAGTGATTGGGCTAATCCGTAGAGAAGCCCATCCTTTGAATTTAATTGGTCAAGGTCTTTATCTTTTCGACCGATGTAATCAAGTAATCCCAAGAGGAGTCCAAAGATGATGAGGGTGGCGGCGATAAGCCAGAGAGAGCGGAAATTTTCTCGTATGTAGCTCTGCCCGAAATACCCCAGGAAAAAGATGGGAAGTGAGCCGACTGCGATCAATATTCCCAGGCGAACATCCTTGGCTTCCGGACTGCCTGGTTCGAACTTCACGCCGAAAATTCGTCGAATCAACGCATGTGCGATTTTCAGAATATCTCGGCGAAAGTAGAGCAAGACGGCGATTTCTGTACCGATCTGCATAATTGCAGTGAAAGTAGCACCGGGATCTTGCGCAGATGGAAGAAACTCACCAAGGAAGCGAATATGTGCGCTGGAAGAAATCGGCAAGAACTCAGTGAGTCCTTGAACGATTCCCAAGAAGATTGCTTCAAGCATTATCTTGCGGTTACTTCAATCCGCGTCGTCGAAGTAGTGGCTCGATATCCGCATCGCGACCGCGGAAATTACGGAACATCTCCATCGAATCAAGAGATCCTCCCCGACTCATCAGCGAATTTCTGAAGTGATCACCATTCTTACGAGTGAGCCCTCCGTTAGATTTGAACCATTCGACCGTGTCGGCATCTAAGACCTCGCTCCAGATATATCCGTAATAACCCGCGGAATAGCCGCCGGCGAAAATATGTGAAAAATATGTTGAGCGATAGCGTGTTGGCACTGGGGCGAAATCAAGACCATAGTCTTTGATCGCGGCGCTTTCGAAATCTTCAACACTGGAAATTCCATCTGTAGTAGCGAGTGAATGCCATGCAAGATCCAAAATGGCGGCAGCAAGGTAGCTCGTGGTCGCATGTCCCTCATTGAAGGTTGAAGACTCATGCAATTTATCAACCCAGCTCTGCGGAAGGCGCTCCCCTGTTTCATGATGACGCGCATAGTTATCGAGTACTTCAGGCCAGAGTATCCACATCTCATTAACCTGAGATGGGAACTCAACAAAATCTCTCTGGACGCTGGTGCCCGAGAATCGTGGATACTTAACATTTGAAAGCAATCCATGTATCGCATGGCCAAATTCGTGGAATAAAGTGGTCGTTTCATCGTATGTCAGAAGTGTTGGTTGTCCTGCTGGAGGCTTGGGAATATTCATGTTATTTACTACTACGGGATATTGACCCAAGAGATGGTTTTGATCCACGAGCGTGTTCATCCATGCGCCGCCACGTTTGGAATCTCGAGTATAGAAATCTCCAATGTAAAGACCGATTGCAGAACCATCTTCATTGAATACCTCAAATGCACGCGCCTCGGGATGATAGGTCACAAGATCGGGGCGCGCCTTAAACGTCATTCCGTAAAGTTTTTGAGCGGCAAAGAAAACGCCATCGATGAGGACTTTCTCCAGCTCAAAATAGGGTTTCATAGCCGCCGTATCTAGATCGTACTTCTCGGCCCTTACTTGCTCTGTGAATAAATCCCAGTCCCAACTTCGAAGTTCGTGTCGATCTGTTTTGTCGATGATGGCCTGAATATCTCTCGCTTCACGCTCTGCATTTTCAACGGCAGCAGGGGCAATCTTTCTCAACATTGCATGGACACGATCGGGATGTCCTGCGGTTTGCTCACGTAAAACATATTCGGCATGTGAACTAAGACCAAAGAGTTTGGCGCGTTGGGCGCGAAGTTCGACCATCCGAAGCAAAACTTGACGGGTATCACTGGCATTTCCACGGGCGCCTTTAGATAGCGAGCGCTCCATGATTCGCTGACGTAACGCTCTGTTTTTTAGTGAACTCAAAACAGGATGCCCTGTGAAATTAACCATGCTGATCATCCACTTATTGGAGACGCCACGAGCTTCTGCGGCTGCTTTACAGGCTGCGATTTGGTTTTCGCTAAGACCTTCAAGTTCTTCGACGCTATCAACAAAAACTGCCAAATCATTGGTATCAGCCAGCAAGTTTTTACTGAATTGCGTCTCAAGTGACGAGAGTTCTTCGTTGATTGCCTTAACGCGATTTCGCGCCTCTTCGTCAAGGGCCGCCCCAGCTTGCAGGAAGTCCTTGTAATAGCGTTGCAGCAACCACGCATCCTCGGCTGGTAAATCTAGTTTTGCGTCAACTAACTTTTGAATTCGCCCAAAGAGCGCAGGGTTGAGACGTATCGCATCTGAATGAGCAGCAAGTTTTGGAGCAATCTCAGCCTCGATTGAATCGATGTGATCGTTGGTGTCGCTAGAAGATTTGTTGTAGAAGACATTGAGCATCCGCCCCAAAGTTTGTCCACTCTTTTCAAGGGCGACAATGGTGTTCTCGAATGTAACCTCACTTTGGGCGAGTATTGAATCGATCTCACCCACCTGTTCGGCGGTTCCTGCATAGAAAGCTTCGAGGTAGTCATCCTCCGTGATCTGCGCGAAGGGAGGTAACTCATATTCCAAGGTAGAGCGCTGCAGGAAAGGGTTAGTGGTCATGCGCTTCTCTCTTCGATGAATAGTCGGGAATTTTCAAATATCGTCTCGGCATCGTAGTCGAGGGTTGCAACGTGATAGCTATTGACGAGCTCGATCCTTCGCTTGTCTTGTGATCCAATTTCAGACATGACGATCTCGGTATTAGATACCGGTAGAACATGGTCATCAACGCTATGAAAGAGCACGGTTGGCGTCTTAATAGAAGGAAGGGCTTTGCGAGCCAATTTCAGATACTTATATAACTGTGCGACTCCCCGCAAAGGAAGCGCGTCATATCCCCATTCGGTAATACCTGGCTTCTTTATGTCATCACCAACAGATGCACGGCTCTTTTGGAAGCGAGAGATGAAATAGACAAACTTAATTTGTATGCCAGGAATATGAATCATGGGGTTGACGAGAACTAGTCCATCAATGGAACTTTGGTTCTGGGCTGCTACATAGAGTGAATTACCACATCCCATAGAAAGTGCACAGATGAATACCTTCCTACAGCTCTTCTTCAGCTCATCAAGTTCGGCCTGAACTTTTGCCGGCCATTGGTCCCATGAAACGTTGTTGAGATCGCTCCACTGAGTTCCATGTCCTGGCATCAACGGAACAGAGACCGTGTAACCAAGATCGTTTAAGTAGTGCGCCCAGGGTCGCATTGAGGCGGGCGTTCCTGTGAAACCATGAACGAGGAGTACTCCGATCTCCTTCTTCTTCCCGTGGCCTGCTGCTCGATAGTCCGATAACCAACCGGCTGGCGCTCCTTCAAGACCCATATGCCAACAGTAAAGAGATTGAAGGTAAATGTCATTCATCCCGTCTACCTTTGGCTTTGTGAAATCCATATCATGGCAGCCCTCTTTCGATGAACTCGGACGAGCGTTGATTGATACTACTTTCGTTGTGGTCGACCTTGAGACCACGGGCGGTTCACATAGCAGCGATGCCATAACCGAGATTGGCGCAGTGAAGATTCGAGGCGGCGAGATCATCGGAGAGTTCCAAACGCTTATCAATCCTGAGCTACCGATACCTGCCTTCATCACAGTACTCACTGGAATCACCGATGCAATGGTTGTCGAGGCGCCAAAGATTGGTGAGGCTCTCTTCTCTTTTCTCGAATTCGCTGGATCTCCTCAAGAGACGGTTGTAATCGCACACAACGCACCTTTTGATATCGGCTTTCTCAAGTCGGCATCAGCGCGATGCGATGTTCCATGGCCCGGATATCAAGTGCTCGATACGGCAAGAATTGCACGCTATGTCGTGACACGAGATGAAGCGCCAAATTGCAAACTTGGCACACTCGCCACTTTTTTTGGCGCCCACACAGACCCCAATCACAGAGCTCTCTCTGATGCACGTGCCACTGTCGATGTGTTTCACGGGATCCTTGATCGTCTCGGCTCTTTTGGCGTGACCACACTTGAAGATCTCAAATCATTTACGAATCGCATTACTGATGCCCAGAGAAAGAAGCGATTTCTCGCTGAAGGGTTGCCAAATTCCCCTGGTGTCTACATCTTTCGCGACTCACATAACGAGCCCCTCTACATTGGTACGACGCGTAACCTGCGAACTCGAGTACGTTCTTATTTCACCGCTGCAGAAACTCGTAAGCGGATTTTGGATATGGTCTCACTGGCAGAACGATTGGATTTCATCGAAACCCCAACCATCATCGAGGCTGAAGTTCGAGAGCTCCGTTTCATTGCTGAAAAGCAACCCCGCTTTAATCGACGCTCAAAGTTCCAAGAAAAGGCGGTCTGGGTAAAGCTCACTGAAGAGAGTTTTCCTCGCCTAGTTTCAGTGCGAGGACATCGCGGGCTCTCCGATGAAGTTGGTTGGTGCGGGCCGTTCAATGGTCGTGACGAAGCCGCGCGCGCAATCGAAGCGCTCTATGAAGTAACTCAGATACGCCAGTGCACTCCTCGGATTACCCTGAAATCAATGAAGAGCGCGAGCCCATGCGCGCTCTTTGATATGAAGCGATGTGGGGCGCCATGTGTTGGCAAGGAATCTGTGGATTCCTATGCGTCGCATGTGCTCACTACTCAAGTCTCCCTACACCATGACGCGACTTCTCTTCTCTCAACAATCAATACCCGGATGCACGAACTAGCTGAACAAGAGAGATTTGAGGAAGCTGCTGATATCCGTAATCGACTCAGCGCCTTTATCCGAGGCACAGCTCGCGGACAGCGAATTCGATCTTTGACACGAGTTCCTCATATGGTGACGGCGTTTATGGTCGCTCCCCAACAATGGGAGTTTCTTGTTATCAGATTCGGTCGTTTAGCCGGAAGCGCTCAAGGTAGCTCCAAGAACTACCGAGAAATCGTCGAAAGCCTTCGCCTCACAGCCGATGTCGTAGCAGACAACGGTGAAATTCTCCCGGCTTCCCACCACGAAGAAGTTGAAGTGCTACTGAGATATCTCAACCAAGATGGTGTTCGCCTCGTAGAAATAGATGGTGAATGGTCATTGCCAGTTTTTGGTTCTGGCGCAGCACGTGATGTTCTAGAAAAGGCACGGGAAAATTCAGATGCTCTGCGCTACAAAGAAGCCTTCGCTAACTCATTTGATAGATCTCCCCAGCGTTCCAGCAATTGAGTTGCCGATCCGCTATCTATCGCTTGACGAGCGTAGACATAACCATTGGCAAGTTGTTGATCAATACCAAGATGTAAATCAGCTTTAAATGCCGCAATAGCCGCAGCCGCGTTGAGCAGAATTGCTTCTCTGTATGCCCCGAGACGACCAGCAAAGACTTGCTTGGTGATCTCTGCGTTCTCAACTGCTGACCCACCTTTGAGATCTTCGATGGCGTAGATCTCTAAGCCAATGTCACGTGGATCAAATATCTCTTTACGGATCTCGCCTTTGTTGATGATGTACACCGTGGTTGTTGTTGCAAGTGAAATCTCGTCCAAGCCATCGTCACCTCGGAATATCAGACCTTCACAGCCACGTGCAGCCAGGACTTGTGCCACAACTGGAAGAAGTTCTGCTCTGGCAACTCCAATCGCCACCGCAATAGGTTTGGCAGGGTTGGCGAGCGGGCCGAGAATATTGAAGATTGTTGGAACTCCAAGTTCTTTACGTGCAGCGGCCGCATGCTTCATTGCGGGATGGAAAACGGGAGCAAACGCGAAACCAATTCCGATTTTTCGTACACACTCTTCTACTGCCTGCGCATTCAAGGAGATATTGACTCCCAACGCTTCCAGAAGATCGGCAGAGCCACTCTTGGATGTTGCTGCTCGATTTCCATGTTTGATGGTGCGAGCGCCCGCTGCTGTTGTGACGATCGCAGCAGCAGTTGAGATATTTATTGTTTGGGCACCGTCTCCGCCTGTGCCAACAATGTCGACTGCGCGATCCGGGATATTGATGAGCTGGGCATGTTCATACATTGAACCCACAAGTGCCTGTACTTCATTTGCGGTTTCGCCCTTTGCGCGAAGTGCAAGTAAGAAATTTTTGATCTCATCGGTGGAGGCTTGGCCAATGAGAATTTGATTCATCGCCCAACGTGTTAAAGATATTTCAAGTTCGCGACCTTCAGATAACTCTTGAAGGATCTGCTCCCACGATGGAGAACTAGAAACCATGAGAATTAGGCGTTGACGCGAGACTTACGAAAGATATCGGCGACGGTCGTGGCCAAAGTAAAAGGATCGATGGGATGAGTAATGACGCCCTCAGCGCGAGACCATCCGGCCAACCATGCATCAGACTTTCTTCCCACAAGAACTACTACAACACCGCAGTTGAAGACTTCATCCTTGAGTTGTTTTGCGACTCCTAAACCACCTTCGGGGACAGACTCTCCATCAAGAATATAGAGATCTACGCGCTTGCCTGAATCCACATAACTACGAAGCGCAGGGGCGGTGGCAAACTCCATAACCGAATGTTCTGGCAGATCGCTCGAAAGTCGTGAACCGAGAGCTTTTCGAACCGTCTCGCGGACAGAGGCATCATCGGAATAGAGGGCTACCTGCAAAATCATCTCGTTCTGGCTGGCCATGGTGTCGCAATTCTAGGGGCAGGTACGGGATATCGCGTGCGTGATGCGTTTCACCGCAGTGATGGCTCTCAAACCCTGATGCACAGCAATAAAACCAGCTTTATCGGGAATAATGCCCCGTATGAGTAGCGCGGTCGCCACCCCACCTCGTCTGAATAGACCCAATATTGTCGCGGTCGGAACCATCGTCTGGCTCTCGAGTGAGTTGATGTTCTTCGCAGCCCTCTTCGCAATGTATTTCACCACTCGTGCAGTCCAGGGACCTGAGAAATGGTCCGAAGGCGTTGAGTTTTTGAATATTCCGTTCTCTGCGCTCAACACCACTGTTCTGGTTCTTTCATCAGTTACATGCCAATTTGGAGTCTTTGCTGCCGAGCGTTTTCAAAACGCTCGCACAGGCTCGCTATGGCAACTCTCAAAGTGGGGCATGCGCGAATGGTTTGCTCTCACTTTTGCCATGGGAGCTTTCTTTATCGGTGGACAGGTTTTCGAGTACGCCGAACTCGTTCATGAAGGATTGACAATCTCCTCCTCTCCTTATGGTTCTGTCTTTTACCTCGCGACTGGCTTCCACGGCCTTCATGTCACTGGTGGATTGATTGCATTCTTGATTGTGATGATTCGTGTTTCCAAGGCGCGACGATTTGGTCATTCACAAGCAACAACTGCGATTGTTGTCTCCTACTACTGGCACTTCGTGGATATCGTCTGGATTGCCTTGTTCTCTGCAATTTACTTGGTGCAATAAACGGAGCGTGAGATGAGATTTATTTCGAAGTATCGCCGCCATAGATTTGCAGGTCCCTTTTTACTTCTTGCTGGACTTCTCTTTGTTGGATTCGGATACACCGTTGCGCAGGCCGCATCTGAGAATGTGGCGCTCTCCTCATCTGATAAGGCAACTCTCATTGCAGAAGGTAAAGAAATTTTTGCTCGTGGATGCTCCTCTTGCCACGGACTCAATGCAGAAGGTGCAGGCATCGCTCCATCCTTGATCGGAGTGGGCGGGGCTTCAGTTGATTTTCAAGTAGCTACAGGGCGCATGCCGATGGCTGACATGAGCCAACAAGCAATGCGAAAAGAGCCTCTCTATAACGAAGAAGAGACTGCTGCACTTGCTGCATATGTGGCTTCTCTTGCACCTGGACCAGCTGCCGTCACAAATGAAGAATTAGCATGGGAACGAAGTGGTGACACTGCAGAAGGCGGAGAACTTTTCCGCAATAACTGCGCCATGTGCCACAACCTGGCAGGTCAAGGTGGAGCATTGACGCAAGGTAAGTACGCCCCAACTGTTATGGGCGTAGAACCTCGTCATATTTATGAAGCGATGTTGACTGGACCTCAAGCAATGCCGGTCTTTGCTGACACAACACTTACTCCACAAGAGAAGCTCTCTGTTATCAAGTGGATTAAACATGCGGAGAACGAACCAGCCCTTGGTGGCGCCGCACTTGGTCGAGTCGGCCCAGTAACCGAAGGCTTGCTCGCTTGGACTCTTGGACTTGGTTTGCTCATTGGTATTGCTGTCTGGCTAACAACGAAGGCGCGATAAATGATGTCTACAGAAAATACAGGTAAAGAACTTGCTCCGCTAGCCGATCCTGGACTTCCAGAACACGTACACCGCAAAGCCGATGTTGATCCTCGTGCAGCACAGAGAGCAGAGCGCCAAGTCGGCATTCTCTTTCTACTTTCTGTTGTAGGAACTCTCCTTTTCGTTTACGCATATGTAGGAATTGATGAAGATCTATTTGTTTTCGTTCCTGTTATGGGCAACACCAATGCGCACCAGCTCTTCTTAGGTCTCGGACTTGCAATGGCGCTCTTCTTTATTGGAATGGCCGCTGTTCACTGGGCCAAGACACTTATGCCCGATCATGAAGTAATCGACCAACGCAAAGAACAGCGCTCCAAGAACGAAGACCGCGAAGACTTTGTCACAACCGTCAAAGAGAGATCTGCAGAAGCGGGATTAGGTCGCAGACCATTCATCAAGCGAACGATGGGGCTTGCGCTCGGCTTGGTAGGAATTTCCCCCATACTTCTACTCCGTGATCTCGGACCACTTCCCGGCAATGACCTCAATGAGACGAATTGGAAGGCGGGTACTCGCCTAGTTACCGATCCAGGTGATCGCCCCATCAAGCCTTCAGACTTAGAGGTCGGTGGCGTAGTCCAGGTTCAGCCGGAATTTCCGCCAAACAAAGAACGTCATCTTGATGACATTGCTCAAGATTCACTACTTCTCATCCGAATTCGCCCAGAGGAGTTCAACCTCGATCCCGAGAGATTGTCGTGGACCTACGAAGGCATCATCGCCTTTTCCAAGATCTGCTCCCACATGGGTTGTGCGGTAGCTCTCTATGAGCAGACCACGAAGCACCTTCTCTGCCCGTGCCACCAATCGACTTTTGATGTGACTCGTGCCGCAAAAGTTATCTTTGGACCAGCGGCGCGACCACTGCCACAATTACCTATTACCGTTGATAACGAGGGTTACCTTGTGGCGAAAGCGCCTTTCAACGAAGCAGTCGGACCAAGTTTCTGGGGGCGTGATTCCAAGTGAGCGCACGTGAACGTGTAGCAGGACAAGTCGCAAACTATGTGGACGAGCGCACAGGTTCAGCGAAATGGTTGAAGAAGACCCTTACAAAAGTTTTCCCTGATCACTGGTCATTCATGCTCGGAGAGATTGTTCTCTACTCATTTATCATCCTGTTGCTCTCAGGAACATTCTTAACTTTCTGGTTTGACCCATCAATGCGTGAGGTCGAATACGAAGGTTCATATGAGCCGCTCTCAGGATTGAAGATGTCGGCCGCATACGCATCAACTTTGCATATTTCATTCGACGTTCGCGGTGGTCTCTTGATGCGTCAGATCCATCACTGGGCTGCGCTGATTTTTATGGCCGCAATGGTGGCGCACTTGATGCGCGTCTTCTTCACCGGTGCCTTCCGTAAACCACGTGAATTTAACTGGATTATCGGCGTCGGACTTCTGACGCTCGGAATTGTTGAAGGTTTCTTGGGTTACTCACTTCCTGATGATTTGCTCTCAGGTACTGGAATTCGAATCGCAGAAGCGATTATTCAGGCGATACCTGTTGTGGGTTCTTATCTCTCGTACTTTATTTTCGGTGGAGCTTTCCCCGGTGAGATGTTTATCCAACGCATCTACACAGTCCACATCCTGCTTCTCCCTGGAATCTTCTTAGCTCTGATTACTGCTCACTTGATGTTGGTCTGGTACCAGAAGCACACTCAATATCCCGGTCCTGGTCGCACAGAGAAGAACGTTGTTGGCTATCCATTGATGCCGGTTTATATGGCTAAAGCAGGTGGATTCTTCTTCATCGTCTTTGGAGTAACCGCGTTCCTCGGAGCAGTAGCCTCTATCAACCCAGTGTGGATTTATGGCCCATATAACCCAGGCCAGATCGGCGCAGGCTCGCAACCTGACTGGTACATGGGATGGCTCGATGGATTAGTTCGTATGGCTCCCCCGATTGAAACTCATGCTTTCGGATACACCATTTCATGGAACATTCTCATTCCTGGATTGATTATTCCTGGAATCATCTTTACGGGAATGGCTCTTTATCCATTTATCGAAAGTTGGATGAGTGGCGACAAGCGTGAACATCACATTTTGGATCGTCCGCGCAATGCCCCCAATCGCACCGCACTCGGCGCAATGTCAATCACCTTTATGTTGGTCACTTTGATCAACGGTGGAAATGATTTGCTTGCAACCCACTTTGATCTATCAATTAATCAGATCATGTGGTTTTCGCGAATCGGAGTCATCGTGCTGCCGCCACTTGTATTCGTAATCACTAAGCGCATCTGCCTATCGCTTCAGCGCGCAGATCGTGAATTGGTTCTGCATGGCCGCGAGACCGGACGCCTGGTCATGTTGCCTCACGGAGAATTCATTGAGGTACACGAACCACTAACTCGTGAGAAGCTCTTCACCTTGACGCAGCACGAACAACCAGCCGCAATCGAGCCGGTGGCGTCCGATGAGAACGGCGTACGAAACCCTAAGGGTGCAAAGGCCAAACTTCAGGCGCGTCTATCCCGCGCTCATAGCGAGCAAGTAGTTAAACCAAGTTCGAAAGAGATGCTGGAGATCGAAGACCACCACTAATTGGCGGTTTTTTCGCAATACTTCTTCAGACGTACAAGCGTCTTTGCGACTGCAATCTGTGTAAATGGATAAGCCTTACGAAACTCAAGCCATCCATTAAAGGGTGACTTTGTGGCATCAAATGTTTCTGTCACAACGGTTTGTGTTGGCGTAATTTCCTTGAGTTCATAACGCCAGATCCAGCGCCCTAGATGGCGCCAAGCAATTAACGTCCCTTCCTCAAACTCAACGACCCGGTTGGTGATGCGGTACTGCACGCCAATCTTCATATTCATGCTGAATTTGGCTCCGAGAGAGAGTCTCTTCGGTCCCCTAATAACCGCCTTGACCGATTGACTTCCATCAATGACAGGGTGCATCTGGGGATCGGCAAGAAGATTGAAGATTGTTGAAATGGGCGCATTCACAATGATGGAGGCAGATTTCTTCTTCTTGTCTCCAGTATCAACAATGTCGGCCCGGATTTCCATGTGCGAGCGCCTTTCTTGGGCGAGTTTTAGTGGTGCGAATCTGCGCCGTATGGCGAATTGGATGGACGCTCATACTCGAGCACAAAACCCATGACTGAAATGATGAGAGCGCCAACTGCAATTAAAGTCAGCCACCATCCGACGATCAAGCCGACCCCTGCAGCCGTAGCAGCAAGTCCAACTGGAAGTGGCCACCAAGAATGAGGGCTATAGAAACCTAACTCCCCGGCTCCATCTGAAATCAGAGCATCAGGATTATCTTCTGGAAGCACACCACCTGTACGACGATTAAGGAACCAGAAGTAGTAACCGATGATGAGAGCAAGCCCTGCGCTCAAGAAGATCGCAGTAATGCCCAGAGGTTCACCACCAAGTTGCCAGTAGACAACTCCAACCAGCATGTAAAAAGCGAAGAGGAAGAGAAAGAGACGGTAGCCCAGCTTCATCGCGTTTAGTGTCCTTCAATCTTCGACAGATGCGGATGATGGAGATCAAAAGCTGGACGCTCTGAACGAATCTCGGGCATGCGATAGAAGTTGTGGCGAGGAGGCGGACAGGATGTCGCCCACTCGAGAGAGGCGCCATAACCCCATGGATCATCCGAGGTGACCTTAGGCGACTTGCGCGAGATCCAGACGTTGATAGCAAATGGAATCATCGAGAGAGCAAGCAAAGTTGAACCTACCGTTGAAATCATATTCATCGTTGTGAAGCCATCAGAGGCAAGGTAATCGGCATACCGACGCGGAAAGCCCTTGATGCCTAACCAATGCTGAATCAAGAAAGTCGTGTGGAAACCAATAAAGAGAGTCCAGAAGTGAATCTTTCCAAGAGTCTCGTTGAGCATCCGTCCGGTCATCTTTGGCCACCAGAAGTAGAAGCCCGCAAACATTGCGAACACGACTGTTCCGAAGAGAACATAATGGAAGTGCGCTACAACGAAGTAGGAGGCAGAGACAGCGAAATCAAGCGGTGGGCTAGCCAAAATCACACCTGTGAGGCCGCCCAATAAGAAGGTAATCAAGAAACCAAGAACCCAGATCATCGGAGTCTCAAAAGTAATCGAACCTCGCCACATCGTTCCGATCCAGTTAAAGAACTTCACGCCTGTGGGAACTGCGATCAAGAAGGTCATAAATGAGAAGAATGGGAGCAAAACTTGGCCAGAGGTGTACATGTGGTGCGCCCATACCGCAACAGAAAGTGCAGCAATCGCAATCGTTGCAGCAATCAGACCTTTATAACCAAAGATTGGTTTACGAGAGAAGACCGGAAGAATTTCACTTGCGATTCCAAAGAATGGCAGAGCAAGGATATAAACCTCAGGGTGACCAAAGAACCAGAAAAGATGTTGCCATAACATCGCGCCACCGTTGGCAGGATCAAAGACTTGCGAACCAAAGAGGCGATCAGATTCGAGCCCTAAGAGCGCCGCGGCCAGAGGTGGGAATGCAATGATTACCAAAATTGATGTGAGAAGGACGTTCCAGGAGAAGATTGACATGCGGAACATCGTCATTCCAGGAGCGCGCATTGTGAAAATAGTCGTAATGAAATTGACGCCACCAAGAATTGTTCCCAGACCGCTGACGGCAAGTCCCATGATCCAGAGATCTGCGCCGATTCCGGGTGAGTAAATGTTGTTCGATAGCGGCGCGTATGCGGTCCATCCAAAGGAGGCCGCTCCACCAGGGCTCAAGAAACCAGCAAATGCGACGATTCCACCGAACAAGTAGAGCCAATAAGAGAGCATGTTCATACGAGGGAAAGCGACATCTGCAGCACCGATTTGCAGCGGCATGATTACGTTGGCAAAACCAACAAAGAGTGGTGTTGCAAACATCAGCAACATGATGGTGCCGTGCATTGTGAAGACCTGGTTGTACTGCTCAGAGCTTAAGAACTGCATGCCGGGGCGAGTTAATTCAGCGCGAATTAAGAGCGCCAAAATGCCTCCGATAAGGAACCACGCAAAAGAGGTGACGAGATAGAGGTAGCCAATCGTCTTGTGATCGGTACTGGTGAGAATCTTGACTGCCAATCGCCCTTTACTTGTGCGAGTGGGAGCATCGAGCGGTGTTTCATCCAGAGTGGGACGAGTTGCATAGGTTGTCATGCGTTAGCACCAACTTTCAGCGATTGGATATATGCGTCGTACTCTGATGGAGTCACGACTTTAACGGTAAAGCGCATCTGTGAGTGCTGGCGTCCGCAGAGAATGTTGCAGAATCCGCGGAACTCACCTAACTCATTTGCCGTGAATTCCAACTGATTTGTCACTCCAGGGATGTTCTGCATCTGTGTTCTGCATCTGGATCATGAAGTCGGGCACCCAGAATGAGTGAATAACATCAGAAGCGGTAAAAGTGAAGCGAACTGTTTCACCAAGAGGCATATAAAGAGTGGGTGGTTGTGCTGGAGTACCGGTCACTGTGGAGCCTGGGCCAGCTTCTTCATAGGTGAACTGCCATGACCATTGGATTCCATTTACGGTGACATCATGCACTTGGGTCGAGGAGGCTGGTGAAACGGCAACGATTTCGTTCTCGGCCTTTGCGGTGTAGCCGAAAAGAACCGCCACGATAATGAATGGAATGACCGTGTAGGCAATCTCGGCGGGGATGTTGTATTGGAATTGCTTTGGAAACGGCGCATCTTCTTTCTTGCGATGAAAGATTGGTGGCCAAAGAATCAAGACGAGAGTGAGCGCTCCGACAATTGCTGCTGTGAGCCACGCGCCCTGCCAAAGTTGGAAGGATGATTCGTTAACGCTAGAGACGTTGCCGCGATATCCGACGCCGGTAACCTCTTGATTCGAGCAGCCTGCCAGCAGAGTCGTGGATCCGAGAAGCGCAAGGACCGATAAGCGGCGAAGCATGGGTCAAGGATAGTCGCACCTCGCATCTACGCCCATTAGCAGGTAGCGTTCCAAGGGTGTCCCCTATCACAGCGCAGGGAAATGCATCCCAGGACTTTCAGAGTGATCTGCCATTACATCCTGCTGCCTCCGAATTACTGGCTCATTTTTTTGATGCGGGTTGGCCCGACCCTTCAAAAATCCACCAGCAATCGGCCCATCTTCGAAATATGTTGGGTACGGCCAAAGAGGTTATTGCTAGCAATTTGGGAATTCGCCCCACAGAATTAGAGTTTGTAGGAGAACTTGGCTTTGGTTTTCAAACGGCGCTCGGCGGATTGATGCAGGACTCAGGTCGACCGTTTATTCATTCCCAGATTGATCGTCAGGTCGTACATGCATTCGCTCGCAGCCACTCCGCTCGGGGTGGCATGGTTGAAGTTTTGCAGCCTACAACTGATGGCAGCGTTGACTTCTCTGTGATCG
>JBEATV010000052.1:0-5570 GCA_041161815.1 Actinomycetota bacterium
CAATACGCTGACAGGATTTTTCGCTCATTACAGGCATTGGGATGAAGTCAATTGGCTGATTCCATCAATCATGGCGCTCATTGCTCTCTTTGTTTCACGACTAGCATCTAGACATAGCTCGAATCTCTCACCTCAGGCACTCAAGCGCGCGTTCGCCATCTTTGTTTTTGTCATCGCACTATTCACATTAATTGATACCTGGGTGGTTGCTTCGTGAGATCCAAGTTAGCAAGTGAGTTCTTTGGAACTGCGGTGCTTCTTATCGCAGTGGTTGGTTCGTCATTCATGGGAGCAAATCTGACAAGTGATAAAGCTTTAGCTCTCTTCATAAACGCTGCCGTGACCGCCGCGATTCTCGGAATTATCATCAAGACGGGATCACCGATCAGTGGAGCACACTTCAATCCACTCGTTACGATTGCCTTACTCATTAAAGGTTCACTTCGTTTGCAAGAGGCTCTTGGCTATCTCACTGTTCAATTCATCGGTGGAATTTCAGGGGTGATTATCGCTAATTTGATGTTCACTGAATCTGCTTTCGAATCTAGTTCAACACTTAGATCAGGTAGCGGACAATGGATTGGCGAAATAGTTGCGACTGCTGGGCTTATTTAT
The DNA here is from genome assembly GCA_041161815.1 of Actinomycetota bacterium. Lineage (GTDB taxonomy): Bacteria > Actinomycetota > Actinomycetes > Nanopelagicales > Nanopelagicaceae > MAG-120802. Next base: position 616 of record JBEATV010000052.1, read on the forward strand.
CTGGCGCTGACATCCAATGAAAAGAGTGCTTGGAAATTAATTCCACTCTGGATTTTCGCAGCCTACTTCTTCACCTCCTCTACATCATTTGCCAATCCTGCAGTCACGATTGCCCGCATCTTTACAAATGCACCCGCTGGCATCGATAGCGCATCAGTTCTGGGTTTCATCGCTGCACAAATTGTTGGAGCATCATTGGTTCTGATAGCTATACGAAAGAGGAGCGCACATGAGTAAGAAAGCCTCAGTACTTTTTGTCTGCGTGCATAATGCCGGACGCTCTCAGATGGCAGCGGCCTATCTCCAACATTTTGCAGGAGATTGGGTAGAAGTTCGCTCTGCAGGTTCAGCTCCAGCAAACACCATCAACTCATCTGTTGTCGCTGCCATAACCCGCCAAAGCAAGACGTTGAGCCACGTCAGCAATTTCTATTCGCATAAGCCTGCCCTCGAGCTTGCAAAGAAAATACAGAAGATGACTGGAGATTCAACTGCTCGAGTTTTTTTCTGTAATTCGGGAGCAGAAGCAAATGAGGCTGCACTCAAGATCTCTCGATTAACAGGTAGATCAAAGGTTGTGGCGGCAAAGGGCGCCTTTCATGGCAGAACTATGGGTGCGCTATCGCTCACTGGCCAACCTAGTAAACGAGATCCGTTCAAGCCACTTCTTTCAGGCGTGAGACATGTTCCGTACGGTGATATTAAATCGCTCAAGCGCGCGGTTTCCTCTCGGACGGCAATGGTCATTCTCGAACCAATCATGGGTGAAGCTGGTGTCGTCGTTCCGCCATCCGGATACCTCAAAGCGGCTCGCAACATATGTGACGCGAAGGGCGCTCTATTGGTAATTGATGCGGTTCAAACCGGAATGGGACGTACCGGTCAATGGTTCGGTTATGAAGATGAGGGCATCAAACCTGACATCATCACCATTGCTAAGGGAATAGGTGGCGGATTGCCACTTGGCGCAATGATTGCACTTGGTCGTTCCTCACAACTACTTCAAGCTGGAAGTCATGGAACAACGTTTGGCGGCAACCCTATTGCAGCTTCCGCGGCTCTCGCGGTCATCGATGAAATCGAAACTGAGAATTACATGGCGCGCAATCTCGTGAAGGGTGCACTATTGCGAAACCTTATCTCTCCAATTGTGGGTGTTGAGGCAGTGCGAGGCAAAGGACTTCTCATAGGCATCGTTCTTGCGCAGGCTAAGGCAAAGGAAGTTGCTCAAGCACTTCTCGTGCGCGGATTTCTTGTCAATGCGGCAAATGACGATGTTATCCGTATCGCGCCAGCTTTCATTATTTCTGAAGCACAGATTATGAAGTTTGTAGCAGCTTTTAATGATGCATGTGAGGAGATCTATCATGGCTAAACGCGGCGCACTCTCGTCCAATGCACGTAGAGCATTAGTGATTTCATTCGTAAACCAAGGGCTCGTTCGTTCGCAAAACGATTTAGTCGAATTACTTGCCGATGAAGGGGTTGAGGTAACGCAAGCCACCGCAAGTCGTGATTTGGATGATGTTGGTGCGGTTCGAGGAAAAGATGAGAATGGCACGATGAAGTATCAATTTCTTTCATCTAACGCAGAACCACTGGCCAGAATGGCACGTGTCTCTGACGACCTGATTCTCAGCATTACGGCAAGCGGGAATGTCGTAGTGGTCAAAACTCCACCCGGAGGAGCACAATTATTGGCAAGTGCTTTAGATCGAGCGTCAGAGTCGGGCGAACTTTCATCAGTCATTGGAACCATTGCGGGAGATGACACCGTTCTTGTTATCTCAAGAAACGCTACTGGAGGTAAGGCGCTCGCAACCCAGCTCCGTGATTTCATTGGCACTGCATTGGAGCGGGCCTCAATTACTCGAGGACGAAAAACTGCTAAGAAAGCGAGACGATGATGGCTCTTTGGGGAGGTCGTTTTTCTAGTCAGCCAGAGGATTCAGTTTTTGCTCTTTCTCGCAGTATTCATTTTGATTGGCGGCTAGCGCCGTACGACCTTCGTAGCTCAATCGCGCATGTTGATGTTCTCCAACGGAACAAGATAATTTCTGACGATGTGGCCCAGAAACTTTTGGGTGCTTTGAAAAATCTGCAGAAAGAAGTTGCCTCCGGGGAATTTGCTCCACAAAGTTCTGATGAAGATGTCCACTCCGCCTTGGAACGCGGCCTTAAGGAGAGGTTGGGCGATATCGGTGGTGCGATACGTGCGGGTCGCTCTCGCAACGATCAAGTAGCCACTGATTTCAAGTTGTACCTCATCGACCATATGATCGAAATTGCGAATCAGCTCAATCAACTACAGAGCGCACTTGTTGAGCTTGCGTTGCAATATGTCGATGATCCTGCACCAGGCTTCACTCACCTGCAGCACGCACAGCCAGTTTCCTTTGGCCATGAAATTGCAAAACATGGCCACGCTTTTTCGCGCGACAATTCTCGAATCCAGGATTGGTTGGCCAGAGCAAATCTCTCACCGCTAGGAGCAGGTGCGTTATCTGGAAGCTCTCTACCTTTAGAACCAGAAAGAACCGCTCATAACCTTGGATTTGCTGGCGTAGTTCCGAACAGCATTGATGCTGTGATGGATCGCGACTTTGCGGCCGAAGCTTTATTCGTTATTGCACTGATTGGTGTGCATCTCTCACGAATCGGGGAGGAGTGGACGCTCTGGTCCAGTACCGAGTTTGGCTGGGCAAATGTGAATGACGCCTATTCCACTGGCTCATCGATCATGCCACAGAAGAAAAATCCTGATGTAGCAGAGCTGGCTCGCGGAAAATCAGGGCGTTTCATCGGCAATCTCACGGGACTTCTAACGGTGATGAAGGGATTGGCATTTGCCTACAATCGTGATCTGCAGGAAGACAAAGAGTCCGTGTTTGATTCGATTGAGAATTTGCTGCTCCTCCTTCCTCCTGTAACAGGGATGATTGCAACAACTACATTTAATCGCGAAAAAATGAATGAAGCAGCCCCTCAAGGATTCTCACTTGCAACTGAGATTGCTGATTTCTTAGTTCGGAAATCAGTACCTTTCGCACAGGCTCATGACGCTGCAGGAGCATGTGTTCAAGAGTGCGAAAAGAGTGGTCGTGACCTACATGAGTTGGATGACGCCACGTTGCTGGCTATACATCCAAAACTCTCTGGCGAGGTTCGTGAGTTTCTTAATGTTCGTGGCGCAATTGCGGCCAGAACTTCCACTAACGGAACATCGCCAGCAAGTGTCCGTAATCAACTTGCTGATCTCCAAAAGAAAATTGCCGCTAACACGGACTGGGCTTCACGCGAGCGCACCCGATTTTCGGGCATGATGGGCCAATGACCAGCGCGCTGTTAGACGATCTTCAATGGCGGAACTCCATTGCTCAAACCACCGATCGCGCCGAACTGGCAACATTTCTCGATGGAGGCTCTCGCTCTCTGTATTTAGGTTTCGATCCAACTGCTCCAAGTCTTCATATCGGCAACCTGGTTGCACTCACCGTTTTACGTAGGTTTCAACTTGCCGGCCACAAGCCCATCGCACTTGTGGGGGGAGCAACAGGTTTGGTTGGTGATCCAAGTGGTCGTAATTCAGAACGGACGCTGAACGATGTAGAGGTTGTGAATGAATGGGTCGGCAAGATCCGTCATCAACTCGAAGGATTTCTCGATTTCTCGGGAAAAAACCCAGCGATTATGGCCAACAACCTTGACTGGACGGCGCCTGTGTCGGCAATCCAATTCTTACGAGATATCGGCAAGCACTTCAGCGTTAATCAGATGCTCTCAAAGGAATCCGTTTCTGCTCGCTTAGAAGCGGGAGGAATTTCGTACACGGAATTTTCTTATCAGGTGCTTCAAGCTTTCGACTTTCTTGAGTTAAACCGACGCAGTGACTGCTTCTTGCAAATTGGAGGCAGTGACCAATGGGGAAATATTGTTGCTGGAGTTGATCTAATTCGCCGTGTTGAAGGTAAATCTGCTCATGCCCTAACAATTCCTTTACTCGCTAAAGCCGACGGTACAAAGTTTGGCAAAACTGCAGAAGGATCAATCTGGCTTGACCCTACGATGACATCGCCATATGCCTTCTTCCAATTCTTCCTCAACTCAGATGATCGTGATGTGGAACAACTCCTTCGTACATTTTCTTTTAGGAGCCACGAGGAGTTAGAGACTCTATTCAGTTCTTTGAAGACAAATCCTGGCGCTCGGGAAGCTCATCGCGCTCTTGCGCGCGAAGTTACCTCACTTATTCACGGCGAAGACCAAGCAAGCAAAGTGGAGAATGCTGCAAAGGCTCTCTTTGGACAATCCGAAATTCGAGAACTTGATCTGGCGACTTTGCAATCAGCTCTCTCTGAATTACCTCGCACAACAATCGCTAAGGGTGGTGATTTTCCAACATGGGTTGATCTCATCACGGCGGCAGGTGTAGTGGAATCGAAATCAGCAGCGCGACGTGTTGTGAAAGAGGGTGGCGCTTACATAAATAACGAGAAGATTTCGGGTGAAGAGTTTGCTCCGACAGAAAAAGATCTACTCCATGGTCGTTTTATTGTTTTGCGTAAAGGCAAGAGAGATCTTGCAGCGATAGAGCTTATTTAGAGGGCTTTTCTTCGACCTTTGGGCTGACAGCCGATTTGCCACCCCTGGTGCGGAGCGTTATTGTTCGCTTCTCGCTACGAAATCGGACTTCAACACCAGGCCGAGTAGCCGAGAAGAACTTCCCAAAGAAGCTAAAAACCCTTATAAATCAAGGTTTTTGAGCGCTTGTGTGCCTCTGAAGAGGGGCTTGCGAGGGCGATTTGACCGTGGCGTAAAAGGGGTCTAGGTTTCTCCTTCTGCCCGCAAGGGCGGATTGGTTGTGCCCTGCCAACGGCTGTAAGGCCCGGAATCGGAGCGCACCCGTACCTTGAGAACTCAACAGCGTGCCATAAGTCAATGCCAATTACCTCGAT